>UREO01000005.1 GCA_900546895.1 uncultured Oscillospiraceae bacterium | reverse complement strand
AGATGTTGCTATGTATTTTTACGGAGATACTTATTTTCCCGGCGCGGTTCTGAAAAACACCTTTCAGCTCTTGCTGATTGCGGTATTGCTGATGGAAACGACGATCCTGCTGCTGACCGCCCGGAACAATCAAAAGGGTGAAAAAAAGAGCGGTGAGGACAGAGGGTCCATGCTGCTGATCATCGCCGGGTTCTGGCTGTCCGTTCTTCTGAATCCGTTCTATATCCGCCTTTTTCCGGTTGTGCTGCCCGTGCCTGTTTTCTGGCTGGGGTTTGCGGCTGCCGTTTCCGGTATGATTCTTCGGCTGTATTCCGTTTGGACCCTGAGAAAATTCTTTTCCATGGCGGTGCGGGTCGGTTCGGAGCAGAAGATCGTACAGGATGGACCGTACCGGTTCATCCGCCATCCGGCGTATACCGGAAGCATCCTGACGCTGTTGGGAATTTCGCTGGCCTTCCGGTCCGTGCTTGGGGTTCCGGCCACCCTGCTGATTGCCGCCGCCGTGTACGGCTACCGTATCCGCACGGAGGAAAAAGCGCTGGAAAAAAGCTTCGGCGCGGTTTACAGGGACTATGAACAGCGTACCTGGAGGCTGGTTCCCCACGTCTGGTGATAATCAAATTTTTTGTTGCATAGAAGCCGTCCGGCTGTCAATAATAGACCGGAAGGTGATAAAATGTACCCGGAACGCGTCTATTATGAGCCGGACGCTCTTTCCTACGAGCTGGGGGAGCAGCTGCGGCAGAAATTCAGTGAAGTACCGTGGATACCGATCCACAGCCATAACAATATCGAGGAGCTTCGCGGCAATTCCAACCGGGAATTCAGCCATATGAAGCGGTACCTGATCGTCGGCGTCCGCAAGACGCACAGGTATGTGGAAAATCATAAGATTTCCGATTTTCTGGTGCCGTATACCTCCTCCGGCTGCAGCGCGGCGTGCCTTTACTGCTACTTGGTCTGCAACTACAATAAATGCTCGTATTTGAGGCTGTTTGTCAACCGGGAGCAGATGCTCGGCAAGCTGATGAAAACGGCTGCCGCCGCAGATCGAGACCTGACCTTTGAAATCGGCAGCAACAGCGACCTAGTGCTGGAAAACACCATTACGGGAAATCTTGTCTGGACGATCGAACAGTTTGCAAAAAGCGAAAAGGGCTTTCTGACCTTCCCGACCAAGTTCGACACGGTGGACCCTCTGCTGAATCTGGAACACCGGGGCAGGACCATTTTCCGTATGAGCGTCAATCCGCAGGAAATCATCAGCAGGGTGGAATTCGGGACCTCTCCGTTAAAAAACAGGATACAGGCCTTGAATAAGATGTGCGAAGCCGGGTACCGGGTGGGGCTTTTGATTGCCCCGGTCGTTCTTCTGGGCGACTGGCAGAAGCTTTACGCGCAGCTGATTCATCAGCTTGCCGACGAACTGTCCACAAAAGCAAAGGAAAATCTGACCATTGAGATCATCTTTATGACCTACAGCTATGTTCACCGAGCGATCAACAACGAAGCGTTTCCCAACGCGGCGGAGCTTTACGACGCTTCGCTGATGACGGTGAGAGGGCGCGGAAAATACTGCTACCGCAATGAGCTGCGTGCGCAGGGGGAAGAACTGCTCCGGCGGGAGATTGCGGAAAAGCTCGGCGGCTGTTCCATCCTTTATGTCGTGTGATAAAATCCTGAATCCTTACCGCTTTTTCCGGCATATGATGGGGCGGAGGGATGAAAATGTACGAACCGAATTTCAGCGCGGAACTGACCGCTCAGAAGGTCGAGCGGGAATTTCAGCATGAAAATACCGCAGTGATCACAATGACCGCCGAATTTCCGGAGGTAAGGCTCAGGGGAAACCGGGCGGCCGAAAGCCGGATCAACGGCATGATCCGGATGCAGACGGAAAATTTCTACCGCTATGTTGCAGGAACCCTGTACCGTCAGGCCGTTCAGGAATACCGCAATTCCCAGACAAACGGATTCCCGTTCCGGCCGTTTGACGCCATTTTAAAATATGAAACGGCTTACAACGAAACCTGTTTTCTGAGTCTTTATCGCGACCAGTATGAATATACGGGCGGGGCGCACGGCAACACCGTGCGGCGTTCCGATACGTGGAACCTGCAAAACGGCAGGCGGTATCCGCTCGCGCGGTTTTTCGGGCCGCACAGCAATTACCGGTACCGGCTTCTGCAAAATATTTTAAAACAGGCCGACCGGAATATGGCGGAAAATCCAGGCGTCTATTTTGATGATTACCGCAAACTGATTGCCCGGAATTTCAACGAGGAGCAGTATTACCTGACCGCGCAGGGTGTTGCGATCTATTATCAGCAGTATGAAATCGCCCCTTTTTCCACCGGAATCGTCGTCTTTACCGTTCCGTATGACGTTTTGGGCTGGAATCCGTCCTGTATGCTCCGTTGAGAAAGAGTTCCATAAAACACACAAAAAAGCTGCGTTTTGCGGCTTTTTTATTTTGGTACGCCTGCGGCTGTGTCCGATTTGGAAAGAGCTCGACTTCCCCGGCAAGAGGGGCGGCGGAGCTGCAGCTTTTACCATTTTAAGGATGTGAAAGAGAAATACTTGACAAATATGCGGGGGTAGAATACAATCAACTGTATTAACTAATTAGTACAGTTTGGAAAATGATTGAAATCAAGGGCTCCGCAAAGCGGAGAAAAGGAGAAAGGGAAAATGAACAAAAAGCAGATCGCGGGATTGGTTGCGGCGGCACTGGTCTTCGTTTTCGTATGCGGCGCCAATTTGCTGGTCAAAAACGCCGCGGACAACCAAAGCAAAAAGGCGCTTGCCGAAAGCCTGCTGGATTCCGTCGGCTCAAAGGTGACGCTTCCGTTCGAGCCGTTTGTCGGGGTGGTCAAGGTGGACGGCACGATCATGAAGTCGGCTTCTTCGTCGGCTCTGTTTCCGACGGAAGGGTACGACCATGAAAAGACACTCAGCCTGATCGACCAGTACCAGCAGTCCGGGGAGAACAGGGGCATCCTGCTCTATGTCAACACGCCGGGCGGGAGCGTGTACGAAACGGATGAGCTGTACCAGCGGTTGCTGGAGTACAAAAAGGACACCGGACGCCCGGTCTGGACCTATATGGCCAACGAAGCCTGTTCCGGCGGATACTATGTTTCCATGGCTTCGGATAAAATTTATGCGAACCGGAACACCTGGACGGGTTCCATCGGCGTGATTCTGTCGCTGTCCAATTACAAGGGGCTGATGGATAAGCTCGGCGTAGACACCATCCTGTTTACCAGCGGGCCGAACAAATCCATGGGCAATCCGGGTGTGGACGTGACACAGGAGCAGAAGAGGATTTTTCAGAGTCTGGTAGACGAATCCTACGAGCAGTTTGTGGGGATCGTCGCACAGGGCCGGAACATGAGCTTGGAGACGGTCAAGCCGATTGCGGACGGACGCGTCTATACGGCGCAGCAGGCGCTTGACCTCAAGCTGATCGACGGCATACAGAACTATGAGGATACGCAGTCCCAGATGGAAAAAGAACTTGGGGAAAACGTGGCCTTCTTCACACCGAAAAACAGCGAGTTTGCTTTGGGCTCCCTGTTTTCCATGGCGAAAAGCTATACCAGCACCGATGTGGATAAGGTAAAGGAATTCCTACAATCACAGGAGAGCGGGGTGCCGATGTATTATGCAGCCACAGGAAAATAACAACCCGGCCTGCGGCGGATTTTTCGTCCGCTTGGCGGCGTACCTCATCGATCTGCTGCTTGTGGGAGCGATGCTGCTGATCGTGAAGATTCCCATGTTTTTCGTGCAGCTTAGTCAGCCGGACAATTTTATGACCAGCGCCTTGCTGTTCCGGTTCAGCCTGCTGGACATTTTGCTGTATCTGGCCGCTTCCGCCTATTTTGTGATCTTGACTTATCAGACGGGCGCGACCGTGGGGAAACGGCTGATGAACCTTCGGGTCGTTTCCGTTGCCGGCGAGCCGCTTACCCTGCTGAACGTCCTTTACCGGGAAACCATCGGGCGGTATCTGTCCTCCCTGTTGTTTGTCGGCTATATCCTGGTGGGATTAAACAATGAAAAACGCGGCCTGCACGACATGATCTGCGACACTAAAGTGATTTATGTCTGCAAATGCATGCAGCTGCCCCCCAGACGGGCTTATCAGCCCATGCCCGCGTATACGCCGTATTACGGGCAGCCCGTGCCGCCCGTAACCCCGGTGCCGCAGCAGACGCCCGCCGAGCCGGAACGGAACCCTGCGGATAGCGGGAGTTCGGACAGCGGGCAGGAGGGCGCCGGCGGCTCAGCCGACGGTCCACAGGAATAATGCAGCCCTTTCTGTGATAAATTTTCAAAACAGCATGACATTCCGGGGATTCTGTCTTATAATTAGGATTATGACAATGCGGTCGCTACGGCGGCCGCATTCTGCTTTTCAGGAGGTAGTGAGATGAGGATCAGATGGGTTCCCAACCGGATTCCCAAAACGGACGACAGGTTTTTACAGGTCATGTCCCTGCAGAATGTGGAAAAGGCCGCCGCCTTCCACAGGAGCTTCCCGCAGTATGCCCCCACGCCGCTGGCGCCGCTTACCCATATGGCCCTGCGGCTTGGACTGGGCGGAATTTATATTAAGGATGAATCCTGCCGCTTCGGCTTAAACGCCTTTAAGGTGCTGGGCGGTTCCTACGCCATGGGCCGGTTTATCGCGCAGAGGCTGAAAAAGGATATTTCGGAGCTGCCGTATGAGGTGCTGATTTCCCAAAAGCTGAAGGAAGAATTCGGAAGCTTTACCTTCTTTACCGCCACCGACGGGAACCACGGGCGCGGCGTGGCCTGGTCGGCTAACCGGCTCGGTCAGAACTCGGTTGTGTTTATGCCGAAGGGGTCTTCCCCGGTCCGGCTGGAAAACATCCGGAAAGAGGGCGCCGCAGCGACGATAGAGAACGCGAACTACGACGAATGCGTCCGCATCGCGGCCGCGCAGAGCGCAAAGACGCCGAACAGCGTGGTGATTCAGGACACCGCGTGGGAAGGCTACGAGGAAATTCCGGCATGGATTATGCAGGGGTACGGCACCATGGCTTCGGAAGCCGCCGCGCAGCTGAAAGGGTTCGGCGTGGAACGCCCGACCCACATTTTTATTCAGGCCGGGGTGGGGTCCCTCGCCGCCGCCGTGCAGGGATATTTTGCAAACCTGTTTCCGGGAAATTGCCCGGTCACGGTGATTGTGGAACCGGACGCCGCCGACTGCATTTACCGCTCCGCCGCCGTGGGTGACGGACAGATCCGCGCCGTCCGGGGGGATTTGAAAACGATTATGGCGGGGCTCGCCTGCGGCGAACCCAACACCATCGGCTGGGATATCCTGAAAAACCACAGCGCTTACTTCGTTTCCTGCTCCGATGAAATCACGGCGAAGGGGATGCGCACTCTGGGCGCGCCGCTCAGGGGGGACCCCCAGGTAATTTCGGGGGAATCCGGCGCGGTGACCATGGGCCTGCTTTGCGCGGTTATGGAGCGCGAGAGCTTGAAGGATCTGCGAAAGGGCCTCGGGCTGGACAAAAATTCCCGGGTGCTGCTGTTTTCCACCGAGGGGGATACGGACCCGGAAAAATACTGCAGGATTGTCCATGACGGGGAATACCCGTCGTTCCTGTGATGGTTACAGGGAATGCATACCAAATGACCGATTCGATGACAGGAGGGAACGGATATGATACCGGACTATCGGGAGATTCGCCGCAGGGCACAGGACTATGAGGCCGCAATGACCGCTTTTCTGCGCGATCTGATCGCAATCCCGGGGGAAAGCGGAAAAGAAAAGCAGGTGATTGCGCGTATTGTCCGTGAAATGCGCGCGCTGGAATTTGACCGGATCGACGTCGATCCGATGGGGAATGTTCTGGGCCGCATGGGCGCGGGGGAAAAGCTGATCGCCTACGACGCGCACATCGACACCGTGGGAACCGGTGACAGAAGCAACTGGAGCTTTGACCCGTATGAAGGCTATGAAACCGATACGGAGATAGGCGGACTCGGCGCTTCCGACCAGCTGGGCGGGATGGTCAGCGCGGTTTACGGGGCAAAAATCAGGAAGGACATGGGCCTTCTTTCCGAAAAATTCACTGTGCTGGTGACCGGCACGGTGCAGGAGGAGGACTGCGACGGGCTCTGCTGGCAGTATCTTCATCAGGAGGATCAAATCACCCCGGAATTTGTCGTCAGCACCGAACCGACCGACGGCATCATCTGCCGCGGGCAGCGCGGGCGGGTGGAAATCCGGGTGGAGGTAAAGGGCGTGTCCTGCCACGGTTCCGCCCCGGAGCGCGGCGATAACGCCATCTACAAGATGGCCGACATCCTTCAGGACATCCGCGGGCTGAATGAACGGCTTCCCTCCGACCCGTTCCTCGGGAAGGGAACCGTCACCGTATCGGAAATTTTCTTTAACTCCCCGTCCCGCTGCGCGGTCGCGGATTTCTGTGCCGTTTCGCTCGACCGCCGCCTCACCGGCGGAGAAACGTATGAAACGGCGCTGGAGGAGGTGCGCGGTCTGGAATCGTGCCAAAGGTACGGGGCATCCGTCTCGATGTATACCTATGAGCGCCCGAGCTACACCGGCCTGACGTACCCCACCGACTGCTACTTCCCGACTTGGGTGCTTCCGGAGGACGCGCCCGCCCTGCGGGCCGCGGTGGAAGCGCACAGGAACCTTTACGGCGAGCCGGAGGTCGGAAAATGGACGTTTTCCACGAACGGCGTTTCCATCATGGGCCGCTATGGAATCCCCTGCGTCGGCTTCGGTCCCGGGAAAGAAAAAGAGGCTCATTCCCCCGACGAAAAGACCTGGAAGCAGGACCTTGTCCGGTGCGCCGCCGTCTACGCGGCGATTCCTTCCGTTTACTGCGGGTAACCGCGTCCTGTTGTTGTACCATCAAAAGTTTTGGGAATGTTGCAAAATAGCCTTAACGAAAAACAGTGCACAAAAAACACGTCTTGATCGGACTTTTAAAGCTGCTTCAAGGCGTGTTTTCTTACGTTTTAGGCTATTGATTTATGCAATTTACTATCGGGAATTCATTTTGCAACAGCCCCGCTTTTTTTACCGGGGACAAGCTGTTCTGAGGACCCGGCAGCAGCGGCTGACGGGTCCGGCTGCGGGCCTGCGCGGCTCTATAAGGGGATATTCAAAATTTTGCGGCATTCAGCCGTCCGGAAAGATTTCGTGGACTTTCTGTTCGATCAGTTCCGCCAATTTCCGGTGGCCTGCCTGCGTGTAGTGGATGCCGTCCTCCGGGCCTACTTCCACGCTTCGCCCCGGATTCAGAAAATGCACGCGGTTCCGTTTTGCGGTCTGCTCATACTCTTCCGCCAGCAGAAGGCTGTTTTTCATTCCTTCGCCGAACATCAGGCGCCAGGCGCGGATACCCACGTCGGCGATGGGGACCGGCGCGACCAGAAGTACCTGCGGGGCGCCGCCCCCGCTGCCGGACTCCGATTTTAAAATCGTCCGGATCAGATTTTCCATACCCGACGCAATGTCGCACACCGGCAGGGAAAAGCGTTTCTTCAGATCGTTTGTACCCAGCATGATGACGACCAGGTCCAGCGGCTTGTGGCTTTCCAGACAGGGGAGAAGATAAGTTTTGCCGTTTTTATATTCTTCAATCGGGTCGTCCCAGACGGTCGTTCTGCCGCCCAGCCCTTCTTCGATCACATAATACCCGCCGCCGAGCAGCTTTTGCAGCAGGCCGGTCCAGCGGACGTCCCGCGCGTATCTGCCCGTCATGCCGGGTTTCATCCCGTAGGTATTGGAATCGCCGTAGCAAAGAATATTTCTCATTTTCTCAGCCCCTATTTGCAGTATTGGCCGACGATTTTGGCCATAACGTCCCACTGCCGGTCCATTTCCTCCACCAGCCGGAACTGGGTTCGGGCGCGGTCAAGGTTGTGGCTCCCGCGGCTGATCTTGAAATAGGTGTCGCCGGCAAGATAATCCGCCAGAAAGCGGATGCCGCATTCCAGCGTCATCATTTTCGCGCCGTCGGGCAGCCTTTTAATTTCCTCGTTGGTCAGCACCTTTCCCGCAACCTCCAGAAATCCTTTGGTATACGCTTCAAACAGCCCGAGGTCAAAATGCACTTTGGACAAATCCTGTTCGTCTTCCGCTGCCGTGCTTGCCCCGAAACGGATGGAGTCGCCGAAATCGTAGAGGGAAAGGCCGGGCATTACCGTGTCCAGATCAATGACGCATACGCCCTTGCCGGTTTTGCTGTCGACCAGCACGTTGTTCAGCTTGGTGTCGTTGTGGGTGACCCGCAGGGGAAGCTCCCCCCGCGTCTGCATATCCACCAGAAGATGGGTATATTCCTCCTGCCCGAAAACGAAGGCAATTTCTTCTTTTACATCGGCCGCCCTGCCTTTTACGTCCGCGGAAAGCGACTCTTTAAATTGAAGGATACGGTTCGGCGTGTCGTGGAACAGCGGGATGGTTTCGTGGAGCGTAGCCGCCGGATAGTCGGCCAGAAGCAGCTGGAACCGGCCGAAGGCCCGGGCGGTATCGTAAAATTCCTCCTGGGTCCTTGTCTGCTGAAGGGTCACCGTGTTCTCGATAAAATAATAGGAGCGCCAGTAGCCGCCGTCCCCGTCAACATAATAGTACGCGCCGTCCCGTGTGGGAATCAGGTTCAGCGTTTCGCGGTACGGGTCGCCGCCGGCAGCGGCGATGGCGTTGTGCAGGTAACGGGTAACGCCCACCACGTTTTCCATCAGCTCCGCCGGCTTGCGGAACACGTTGGTGTTGATCCGCTGAAGGATGTATCTGCGGGTTTGTTCCTCAAGCTGAAAAAAGACGGAAAAGGTGTCGTTGATATGTCCGCTTCCATAGGGCAGGATTCCCACATACTGGCCCTCGAACTGAAATTTCTCCGCGATCGCGGGAAGAAGCTCCTTTTTCACCGGTTTCATGTATTGCCCTCCCAAAGCTTATCAGGATAGATCCCCTGTTTTCTCATTTTTCGGATTGCTTCCACCACCACCGGTTTGTCCTCGCGGTAGGTGACCCCGTACCATTTATCCGGGGACCGCAGCACTTTTACGCTGGCTTTTTGGCCCTTGAGCAGCTCATCCACCACGGTGGGCAGGAAGAACTCGGCTTTTTGCGGGTCCTTTTCCAGAGCGCCGTCCAGAAACGCGGGAAACCTTGCCGCGATCTCCCCGAGAATCGATTCGGAAAAGCCCCACAGATTCATGGAGACAACGCTCCCCGGGGGGATGGTTACCCACGTGTTTCCGCCGTCCTCGGTGTACTGGGCCGCGTTTCCCCGCTTTTCAATGTGGGTGCGCTCGTGGATATCCTCCAGAAATCCGTCCGGGCTGGCGACGCAGACGCCCCTTGCCACGTGGCCGTGGTCCGTCAGCGTGTTTTCCAGCGTGTAGCCCACCATCGCGTAACGGTACAACCCGTCGTCCCGGCTGTGGAGAAGAGTATCGTAAATCAGGCGGAACGCGTCTTTTCCGTAATAATCGTCGGCGTTGATCACCGCGAAGGGCCCGTCGATCGCGTCGCGGCAGCAGAGCACCGCGTGTGCGGTCCCCCACGGCTTCCCGCGCCCCGGCGGCACCCGGTACCCCTCGGGCAGTACGCCGACCTCCTGATACGCATATTTCACCTCTATGATTTTGGACATTCTGTCCCCGATAATTTCTTTAAAATCCGCCTCAATGGATTTCTTGATCAAAAAAACAACCTTTTTGAAGCCGGCCTTTACCGCGTCGTAAAGCGAAAAATCAATGATGATCTCCCCGCTGTCCCCCACGGGGTCAATCTGCTTCGGCCCGCCGTATCTGCTGCCCATTCCCGCCGCCATGACAACGAGTACAGGTTCCTTCATGCTGCATTCTCCTTTGTACATTTGCTTTTTTACACTCTCTGCCCTTATTTTAGAAGATGATTGCTTTAAAATAAATATCTTATCCATCACAAAATTTGCACAAAAAATCATTTTTGCACAAAAAGAATCCGTCCGGGATTCTCGGACAGATTAATTAATTTGACATTAGTATAACAGAATGATAAAATCAATCTAATATAATTACAATATAGAATTTTAAATATTGTTTTTATTTTGAAATTGGAGGGCGTGAAAATGTGTATACGCAGCAGGATAATATCCGTTTGTGTTATGATAATCGCGGTTGCAATGTTTGTCTGTTCAGAGACGGAGCCCTCAGAGAGGCCCTATCCCGTCGATTGTTATGTATGCAGAATAATGAAAGATAATACTTTATGTGTACCCAAAACGATGGAAAAGCTGGAAGATTTATCGGCTGTTATCGTAAAGGGCAGCCTTCTGGACGATGCAAAACAAAAATTACACTTTCCTGAAGTTGGCGTTGTAGGCGATGGTGTCACGGTTTCCTCGTTTGAAATTTCCAAAGTCTATAAGGGAAATTTACAAATAAGAGACAAAATATCAATTGCAGAAAGTTACTATACTTTTACAGAAAATGGAACTCAGACCTGTTACGCACAAGGTTACGCACCGTCTGTCGCAGGGCAGAAATATATTTTCTTTCTAACGAAATCTCCTGAGGACAATGAATTTCTAAGGGGAACTTATTCGCCAATGGCAAAGGAGATAGGGAGGTATCCCGTAATCGATACGAAAGACAGTAATCGTCCCGATATACGTTCCATGACGGAAAGGGATCTCAATCTTGTAAATACGGACTTGAGTTTGTATCAAGAAATGTATCAGAAAATTATTGACAAATATATGAAAGAGTAAAAAAATATTTGCAGCCCGCCCGGGATTCCCGGACGGATTTTTTTGTTATGGTATCAGCCTCACTCAAAATGGGGCGGGCGGCCCCTCTGGCTGTCGGTCCGCAGCTTGACGGAGGAGGAGTACTCCGAGGGGGTCATCCCGGTCACCTTTTTGAAGTGGCGGGAGAAATAGTGGATGGACGAGTACCCGAGGTCGTTCGCGATTTCGGTGAAATTCTTCGTCCCCTCGCGGATGGACTGCTTGGCGCTGTCCACCTTCATCTTCCCGAAGTATTCCATCACGCCGCCTCCGGTTTTTTCGCGGAACACCTTCTGCAGAAAGGAACAGCCACACATGTTGTCCCGGCACACGTCGCTCAGGGTGACCTTGTCGTGCATGTTTTGGCTCAGGTATGCCACGATCCGGGAAAAGGTATCCTGACCCGATTTTTCCTTAATGGAGGAGGAAACGCGTTCCTCGCCGGTCCCGCCCTTCCGGATCAGGCTGATGAGCATCAGCTCCAGACAGAGCTTGATGACCTGTTCACAGGCGAAAGCGCCTTTGCCGCTGCGCACCAGCTCCTTCATATCCACATCGTCCAGCGGTGAGGAAAAGGCGTCGAAGGATTCCTCGATCACGCGGCCGAGCAGGTCGCGTTCAAAATCGCCCACCTTCAGAATCTTGTTGTCAAAGAAATGCATGGCGGAGGAGTCGCATTTGAACGTGATGACCACAAGATTCGGCGCGATCACACCGTTGGCCCACAGGCTGTGAAATTCATAGGGCTTGTGGAAAATGATGTCGCCCTTTTTCAGCACATAGTTGGTGTTTCCGGCGGTTACGTCCACCTGCCCCTTGTCCACGTACAGAAATTCCCAGAAATTGTGAGTTTCGCCCGGAAAATAGAAATCGCTGTTATACTCAAAATAATGGACGGTTACCAGTTCGTTGATTACGATTTCGGGTTTTAAAAAGGTGCTTACAAATTGCGTCATCAGTCTCAGCTCCTTACCTGTGTCAGGCCTTTTTATAATATTTAATCATAGCATTCCTTTTCTCTGTGAATATTTCAATACGGAAATATCCGGGATGGGAATCATCGGCTGGGGAAGGTTTGTCATTCTGCGCATAAAATTTGTACAATGCCCGCTTTCCGGCGCTTTTATCCGTTTTGTGAATTGACAAATGAAATGGCCGTGCTATAATACGAGCAACACAAGGCAAAGGCGCTGCGTTCGGCTGAACGGGGCGCCTTTTTTGTTTTCCGGGGATCACTGATACAGAATTTGTCGCGGGACGGGGCCCGCCCGCAAAACGGGAAGAAAATCATCCCTGTGAAAGCAAAAGACCTTTTGTGCAACTTGAATGGATTGTGCAAATTTAATGCAAAAAATTCTAAATCAATATTGGTGAAAACACCGTAAAATAGGGATGTTGAACGGCGAATTGGATAAAAATGAAACACTAAAATCCGATTTATTGGTCAATATGCAAATTAGGTATGCCTCAAATTCAAACATAAAATTAGGAGGTCTGAAAATGAAAAAGAAATTATGTTCTCTTATGGCCATTGTTTTAATCTGCGCCATGGCGCTCGGCGGCTGCGGCGGAGCTGCTCAGTCATCGGCCCCGGCTGCTTCCGGCGAAGCGTCCACCGGAGACGCGAAGAGTGACGTAACCGTTACTTATTACTCCATGTGGAACGAAACCGAGCCGCAGGGACAGACCATTGCGGAAGCGGCGGAAGCCTTCAAGGAGAAAACGGGGATCACCGTCGACATCAACTGGCAGGGCCGCGATATCCGCAAAACCCTTCAGCCCGCGCTGGACGCCGGACAGGAAATCGATCTCTTTGACGAGGACGTCGAGCGTGTAAACGGCACGTGGGGCAAATACCTGCTCAATGTGGAAGACCTGGCCGCCAAGTCCTACGACACCACGGACGGCAAACCGCTGACCGATGTGATCAATAAGAAGCTGGTCGACCTTGCCCGTTCCCTCGGGCCGGACGGAAAGCTTTCCACCATCCCTTACCAGCCGTCCACCTTCCTTGTCATGTACAATAAGGACATCTTCAAGACAGCCGGAGTTACGGCGGTTCCCAAGACCTGGGAAGAGTGGCTCGACGCCTGCGCCAAGATCAAGGCGGCCGGCAAAACCCCGATCACCGTGGACGACGCGTATATGGCTTCTTTGTTCGGCTACCATATGGCCCGCCTGATTGGCAAGGACAAAACGCTTGCCATGGTCGAAAACAAGAAGATCGACGATCCCGCCGTTCAAACCTTCGGCGAACAGTGGAAGGAAATGTACGACAAGGGCTACATATCCAAAAACGCGGCGGGCAACATCTATCCAGCGGGCCAGCAGGAAATCGCAAACAGCAGCGTAGCCATGTATCTGAACGGGACCTGGCTCCCGAATGAAATCAAAAATTCCGCTCCGGTGGACTTCAACTGGGGCACCTTCGCGTATCCGGCGGTCGGCAAGGACGGCGACGGACCCGAGGCCAACCAGTACGGCGCGCAGTGCTTCGGTATCAACAAGGACAGCAAGCACGCGGAGGAAGCCTTCAAATTCATTGCCTTTATGACCACCGGTGAATGGGACAACAAGCTTGCGGCGGAATCCATCGGCGTTCCGATGGCGAACGACGCAACGTGGCCGACACAGCTTGCGGACGCCAAGGCGGTTCTGGACGCGACCACCACCCGGTATCCCTGGGCGGTCGGCATGGAAAACGACGCGGACATCAACGCGAAGATCAAGACCAATTTCGCTCTGCTGGTCAGCGGCAAGCTTGACGCAAAAGGCTTTGCAGACGCAATGAAGAAATAATTCAATAACAACAACGGCGGGAAAAGGGCGGCATCGTGTTTACGCTGCCGCCCTTTTGTCCATGGAATTCTCGGGAGGTTCTTATGAAAACAAAAAATAAATCAATGATTGTTATTTTTCTGGCGCCCGCGATTTTTCTGTACACCATGGTTTTCCTGTATCCTACCATAAGGACCGTCATTATGAGCTTCTTTAAAGTAGAGGGCGTTACGGATGCCGTCTCGGCGTGGAAGTTTAACGGGCTGGGGAATTTCAGGACCCTTTTCCATACGCCTCTTTTTATGAGCGCGCTGCAAAATATCAGCCTGATCTGGCTTGTGGGCGGTGTCGGCGTTATGCTGGTCTCGCTGCTTTTCGGGGTGATCCTGACCAGCGGAGTCCACGGGAAGAGTTTTTTCCGCTCTGTTATCTACTTGCCGAACGTCATTTCGGCGGTCGCCATGGGGACCATGTGGATCAACTATGTTTACAATCCGAATTTCGGCCTTCTCAGCTCGATCCTGAAAACCCTCGGCTTTTCGGAAGCGGCCGCCACGCAGTGGACCGGCCCGGAAATGGTGTTCTGGAGCATGCTCGTCGCCTACTGTTTCGGCATGGTGGGGTACCATATGCTGATCTGGATGAGCGGGATCGAGCGGATACCGGTGGATTTTTACGAGGCCGCCACCATCGAGGGGGCCAACGTGTTCCAGCGGTTTTCAAAAATTACGCTTCCCCTTCTGAAGGGAGTCTGCCGCACGAATATCGTGCTCTGGACCGTCAGCACCATGGCTTTCTTTGTATGGAGCCAGCTGTTTTCGCCCGTAAACCTGAGCGCGAGCACCGTCACGCCGATGTCCTATATGTATGAGCTGGTGTTCGGCGCGAGCAACTCGGCCATTACGGTGCGCGACTCTGGAGCGGGCGCGGCGATCGGCGTCATCCTGACCGTTGTGGTCGTAATCGTCTTTCTGTTTACGCAGCTCATTGTCCGTCACGACGACGTCGAGCTTTAAGGGGGAATGAACAATGGCTAATAAAAAAATCAGGAAGAAAACCAATTGGAGAAAAGAACTGGCCCTTGCTCCGGGCTATCTGATCGTTGGAATCTGGGTCGTTTTTACCTTTGTACTGATCGGCTGGATTATCTTGGCGTCATTCTCCACTACCAGAGAGATTTTTGACGGTAATCTGTTCAAATTCGCAACCGGGCTGCACCCGGAAAACTACGTGAAGGCGTGGAAAACCCATAAGGTATCCAGCTATTTTATGAATTCCCTTGTCTACACGCTGATTTCCTGCACGGTTGTCATTATTGTTGCCGCGCCGGCCGCCTATGTGCTCAGCCGCTTCAAATTCCGCGGCAACGGGTTTCTCCAGAATTTATTTGCGACTGCGCTGGGGATTCCCGCAATCATGATTATCATGCCCCTGTTCGCACTGTTCAGCCAGATGCATGTCACCCAGTCCAGAGGGCTGCTGATTTTCCTTTACATAGCGGTCAACGTTCCGTTTACCGTCTTCTTTTTGAATACCTTTTTCCACAATCTTTCGGTTACGTTTGAGGAGGCCGCGGCCATCGACGGCTGTTCGCCCATGAAAACGTTCTGGATGATTATGCTGCCGCTGGCGCAGCCCGGTATCATCACGGTGACGATTTTCAACTTCATCACCATCTGGAACGAGTATTTTATTTCCCTGATTTTCGCCAATACGGCAAAGACCCGCCCGGTCGCCGTCGGCCTGTACTCCATGATCCAGTCCATGCGCTATACGGGGGACTGGGGCGGCATGTTCGCGGCGGTGGTCATTGTGTTCCTGCCGACGTTCATTCTGTATATCTTCCTTTCGGAAAAGATCATTGCCAGCGTGACCGGCGGAGCCATCAAAGGGTAAGGCCGGAATGCGGTCAATAAAACAAGGGGGACGTTTCGATTGAAAATTTATCCGTCGCTGCTGAAAATACCCGGCGCCGCGCTGGAAAACGGCAATCCTCTGCCGCGCTTTCGCGACCGCGCACAGGAAAAACCCCTGATCGACGCGGGCCTGCTGGAAAGCGAAAAAAAGGGCTTCGCCTACCAGACCGGTTTCCGCGAGCTGCCCTATACGGTTCAGGACAGCTTCCACCGCGACCTGAAGCCGCGGGAGCTGAAAACCATTGTTATGGAGAACGATTTTCTGCGTGCCGTCTTTCTTGCCGATTTCGGCGGGCGGCTGTGGTCGCTTTTCGACAAAAAGGCGGGGCGCGAGCTCCTGTTTTCCAACCCGGTTTTCCGCCTTGCCAACCTTGCGATCCGCAACGCGTGGTTCTCCGGCGGCATCGAGTGGAATCTGGGGCAGTTCGGCCACACCTGTCTGACCTGCGAGCCGATGTTTTTTGCCCGCTGTACGGGAAAGGACGGGGAGCCGTTCCTGCGCATGTATGAGTACGAGCGGCAGAAATGTTTCTTCCTGCAAATCGATTTTCACCTGCCGGAGGATTCCGACCGGCTGTTCGCCCATGTGAAAATCCTCAATACACAGCCCCGCCCGGTGCCGCTTTACTGGTGGACCAATATCGCGGTGCGCGAGGAACGGAATGTCCGCGTCCTGTCGCAGAGCGACGGGGTCGTCTGCATCAGGCCGGAAACCATGGGCTCGCAGAATTCCGCCCACGGCTTCGCCCACGACACCATGCCGTATTTGGAAAGCCTGAACGGGCTGGACGCGAGCTATCCGCAGAACCTCACGTATTCCAGCGAATATTTCTTCCAGAACCGGCACGCCCTGTCCGACGCGTGGGAGGCGGCGGTGTACGACGACGGCTCCGCGTTCTGGGAACGCTCCACCGCGGCGCTGTGCTACCGGAAAATGTTCTGCTGGGGGATGCAGCGCGGAGGCTGCCACTGGAAGGACTTCCTTTCGCGGGACGGGGAAGGGAACTACTTTGAGATTCAGGCGGGCTTATCCTCTTCGCAGGTACACGGCGAGGACATCGGGCCGAACGGCTGTGTGCGGTTCACACAGGCTTTCGGCGGGATGAAAGCCGACACGCAGAAAGCCTTTGCCGGTTGGGAAGACTCCAAGCAGTATGTTCACAGCCTGATCGACCGCCGCCTGAGCGAGGAAGAACTGCTGCGGGCGGACAGTCTTTACGGGGCGCTGGAGGATACCCCGCCGGACGAGGTGCTGCATTTCGGCAGCGGCTGGGGCGCGCTGGAAGCCGCCCGCGACCCGGAGATAATTCCGAAGGGCCTCGTTTTCCGAAAGGAGACGCTTGGCGAAAAGCAGGCGCCGTGGCTCGCCCTGCTGCAAACAGGCCGGATGCCCGAACAGAAAAAGGGGCTGCCCGTTTCCTGGATGACGGATTCCCGCTGGACGGCGCTTCTGGCCGCTTCTCTGGAAAAAGAGGAAAACAGAAGCGCACAGGCGCTGCTCCACCTGGGGCTGATGCTTTACGAGAGCGGCAAATGGCAGGAGGGGATCGGCGCGATGGAGCAGTCCCTTGCCATCCGTCCCACGGCGATCTGCTGCCGGAATCTGGCGCAGGCCATGATGCAGGACGACCGGCTGGAAGCGGCCTGCTCCTATATGGAACAGGCGCTGGCTCTGGGCGGCGCCGAACAGTCCGAGGTCATGGCGCAGGACGCGATCAATATTTTGACAAAGGCCGGGCGTTATCAGAAGGCGTGGAACTGTTACTGCGCGCTTCCGGATTCGCTGAAGGCTGCGGAGCGGGTGCGTCTGAACACCGTGCGCGCCGCGTTTGAATTGGAAAAGTGGGATTTTCTGGAGGAACAGTTTGCGTTTCCTTTCGCCGTGATGCGCGAGGGGGAGACCATGCTGCTCGACACCTGGTTCATGACGCAGGCCGTGCGGCTGGCACGGCAGAGGGGGGAGCCGGACTGGAAAACGCTTCTGGACGAAGCGCGGGCCACGCTCGAACCGCCCTATCATCTGGATTTCCGTATGACGCTGCCTTCGCGCTGAAAAGCGCGTTCTTCACAGGGCGCCGCGGGGGGTTACTGAATCCCCGCGGCGCCCTGATTCTTTTTGTAAAGGTCCGGGCATAATTTCCGTGAACCCTTCGTCGCCCCGAGCTTTGCCCGGCGCGCTTTTCGTAACATAATTGATACTGTTCATTTTTGGTATATAATGATATAATAAATAATCAATATAAAAAAGAAAGGCGTGGTGAAATGAAGCTGAGAGCCGTTGCGATGGCGCTTGTAATGGCGGTGACCCTGTCGGGCTGCTCCTTTATCGGCCTTGACGCCCAGACGCTGATGCACCCGCCGAAACCGACCGGGGAAAAAGCGGATATTCACGCACTGCTGGAAAGCAAAACGGACGGGAAGATGACGCTGAAATATCCGAAAAGCGGGGACTATCGCTCTGCGATTATCACGCATGACCTTTGCGGAGATAAAAACGACGAGGCCATGGCGATTTACCAGAAGGAAGACGAGACCTCCGGAACCAACATCATGTTTATGAAAAAGGACGGAAAATGGGTGGATATGGGCTCCTTCAGCAATCCTGCCGCCCAGGTGGACAAAGTTTGCTTCGGCGACCTTGACGGCGACGGAAAGAGCGAGGTTGTCGTGGGCTGGGGCAGCAGCCTGAACAATACCAGCACGATCTGCGTCTATTATTATAAAGACGGGAACATGAATGAGCTGAAGCTGGAACAGACCTACACCGAGCTTGCGGTCATGGATTTTGACGGCGACGGCAGGGATGAAATTTTCACCGCCAACACCAGCGTGGGCGACCAGCCCGCGCTTGCCCGGCTGTTCCGGGTCAAGGACGGCGCTGTGGAGGTAATGGGCTCCTGCCGTATGGACGGCGGCGTTACGAAATATGCCTCCGTGAAGGCCGGGCTGATCAACGAGCACCAGAACGGCATTGTTCTGGACGGGATCAAAAACGAGGGCTCCCTCGTGACGGAGCTCCTTTACTGGGACCAGAAGACAAAGCGCCTGAGATCCCCGTTTTACGACGTGAAAACGCAGACGGCCAATTATACGCTGCGCAATACGTCCGTTGTTTCCAAGGATATCAACGGCGATAAAATCATAGAAGTTCCGATCGTCAACCTGATGCCGGGCCACAGCGGTGAAAAAACGGATGACGCGGACTATATTACCAACTGGCACCGCTACGACACCCAGACAAACACATTTGTCCGGGTGATGAGCATGGTCCTGAATTATTCCGACGGCTACTGGTTTCTGATACCGGACATGTGGCGCGGCAAAGTGACCACCAAAACGGATACCGTGACGCGTATGATTACGTTTTACCGGTGGAATGCAACGGGGAAAAATTTGGGAATTCTCGGCCCGGCGCTTCTGAAAATTCAGGTGTTTTCCCAAAAGGAATGGGACAGCGGTACAGGAACAGCCGGCTTTTACAAGCTGCTTGACTCTGACAATCTGGTGTTTGCAGCCAGTTCCCCGTCGCCGGACGACGCGCTTTCCCTCAGTATCGGCGATGTGAAAAACAGCTTTGAGCTGATCAGTCAGGATTAAAACAGGATAATGGAGGAACGGGTATGAAAAATATCCTTGTTGCCGAAGACGAACAGGCAATCCGGGAGTTTGTAGTAATCAATCTGAAGCGGGCCGGCTACAATGCTTTTGAAGCGGCCAGCGGGGACGAGGCGCTCGCGGTTTACGACCGGGAAGCGGGCAATATCGACGTGGCGGTGCTGGACATCATGATGCCCGGCAACAGGGACGGCCTTGCCGTTTGTAAGGAGCTGCGGCAGAAAAGCGGCTCCATCGGCATCATCCTTCTGACCGCGCGCACGCAGGAAATGGATAAGGTCAGCGGCCTGATGATGGGCGCCGACGACTATGTGACAAAGCCGTTCAGCCCCAGCGAGCTTGTCGCAAGGGTGGACGCGGTGTACCGTCGTGTCGCGCTGGAGCAGATGAGGAATGAAAACAACTTCAAGGAGGAAATCCGCTCCGGGGAATTCGCGCTCAACCTGCGCAACCGCACCCTGATGAAGAAGGGCGTGCCGATCGAGCTGACGCAGGTGGAGTTTCAGATCATGGAGTATTTCTTTTCCAATCCGGCCACCGCGCTCGACCGCTCCGATATTTTAAAGCATGTGTGGGGGGACGCGTATTTCGGCGAGGAGAAGATCGTGGACGTGAACATCCGCCGTCTGCGCATGAAGGTGGAGGACGAACCCTCCAACCCCAAGCACATTGTCACGGTTTGGGGACTGGGGTACAAGTGGGAGGCATAGCCTTCCCGGGGGCAGACTGACGATCGTTAAGGAAAGGGGAAATCGGTATGAGAACGAACGGCATTACCAGACGCTGGCTCTTAAATAGTCTGGGTGTCATTCTGCTCATTCTGGTTACATTGATCCTCGTCCTCTCCTATGTTGTGCGCGGCTATGTGTACAACGGAATCCAGACGGCGCTGAGCAGCCGCTCCGACGAGCTGACCAACGTGTTTGCGGACTACGGCAGAAAATCGCCGCAGGAATTCAGCACCGCCGCCCGCAATTATGTGGAAAACTTTCCCAATAAAGAGAGCATGGAGCTGATGGTGTTCAATTCCAACGGAAAGATCATTATTACCTCCGTGGGCTTTGCGCCCGACGAAAGCCAGCCCATGCCGGACTATAAGCTGGCGCTGGAAAGCACGGGCGGCTACGGCCTCTGGACGGGCAGCCTGACCAGCGGGGAAAAGGTGATGGCTGTTACGCGCGTCATGCGCAACAACGAGGGCGGCTTTGTCGGCGCCATCCGCTATGCGGTTTCGCTGGAGGAGGCCGACAAGCAGGTCGCCATTATTTTGGGGTCCCTGATTCTCGCGGGGCTTCTGATTATTCTGTTTGTAATTGTTTCGAGCTATTATTTTATGAATTCGATTATTACGCCGATCAAGGAAATCGGCGCGACCGCCAAGCGGATTGCGCAGGGTGACTTTAAGGTCAGAATAGAAAAAAGCAACGACGATGAAATCGGCCAGCTCTGCGACACCATCAACGACATGGCCGATGAGCTGGGCGCCGCCGAAAAAATGAAAAACGACTTTATCTCCTCAGTGTCCCATGAGCTACGCACCCCGCTGACCGCCATCAAGGGCTGGGCGGAAACCATGCAGGGCGGCGGGAACGACAAGGAGACGCTGGACCGCGGCATGGGCATCATTATCCGCGAATCCGAGCGCCTGTCCGGGATTGTGGAGGAGCTTCTGGATTTCTCCCGGATGCAGAGCGGACGCATGACACTGACCATGGACAAGATCGACATTCTCGCCGAGCTGGGCGAAGCGGTCTATATGTTCAGCGAACGCGCCAATATGGAACATAAATTCCTGCTTTACGAGGAGCCCGCCATGCTTTCGCCCGTTCTGGGCGATATTAACCGCCTGCGGCAGGTGTTTGTCAATATCATCGACAACGCCCTGAAATATACCGAAGAGGGCGGCACCATCAGCGTGACCGCGACGGAGTCCGGCGGGTTTATCCGCGTCGTCATCAGCGACAACGGCTGCGGGATTCCGGCGGAGCATCTTCCAAAGGTAAAAAAGAAATTCTACAAGGCAAATCAGACCATCCGCGGTTCCGGAATCGGCCTTGCGCTTGCCGACGAAATCATGAAGCTCCACTCCGGCAGCCTGGAGATCGAGAGCCATGAAAACGTGGGAACCGCCGTCACGATCTTTATACCGACCTTAAAACGGCTGGAAACCCAGCCGCAGACCGACGAGACAATGAACGAAGAAAGGAATTCCGAAAATAATGGCTAGAGAAAAGACGAAATGCATCACGTCCATCGGAGGACAGGCGCTGGTGGAGGGAATCATGATGCGCGGTCCGAAAAAAACAGTGGCCTCCGTACGCGTGAGCGACGGCTCCGTCTCCACGCAGGAAATGAGCGCCAGCTTGATGCGGGACAAATATTCCATCCTGCGCCTGCCGCTGCTGAGAGGCATCGCGGGTTTTATCGATTCGCTTTCCGTAGGGTACAAGGCGCTTTCCTATTCCGTGGACAAGGCGGGCCTGGAAGAGGACGAGGAACCGTCCAAATTTGATAAATGGGTCGAAAAGACCTTCGGCGATAAAATGATGAACGCGATTATGGTGGCGAGCACCGTGCTGGGCCTTCTGCTGGCGGTGGGCCTGTTCTTCTTTCTGCCGACCATCCTTTTCAATCTGATCCGCGACTACGCGGCGGGTCCGGCCATAGCGCCGTGGCGTTCCCCCGTCGAGGGCGTCATGCGCATAGCGATTTTTATCGGATACATTTATTTGTGCTCCCGCATGCCGGAAATCCACCGGCTTTTCCAGTATCACGGCGCAGAGCACAAAACCATCTTCTGTTATGAGAACGACGAGGAGCTCACCGTCGAAAACGTGCGTAAGCACAGCCGGTTCCACCCGCGCTGCGGAACAAGCTTTCTGGTCATTATGCTGCTTCTGGGCATTATCGTGGGATTCTTCATTCCGTTCGGCAATCCGGTTGTCAGGACGGTGGTCAAGCTTCTGTGCGTCCCGCTCATCGTCGGCGTAGGCTACGAATTTATCCGCCTGTGCGGCCGTCACGACAATGCCTTCACACACGTCATTGCCGCCCCGGGACTGTGGGTTCAGCGGATCACCACCAAGGAGCCGGACGACAGCATGATCGAGGTGGCGATCGAAGCTATGAAACAGGTCATTCCGGAAAACGGCGAGGACAAAATCAAGATCGGCGAATAAAGAAAAAGCGGGTGCGGACAGCTTGACACTGGGCGAAACATACCGGATGGGAAAAAACATACTGACCGGCGCGGGGATTGAAAGCCCCGCGTTCGACGCTTCCTGCCTGTTTGAGAAGGTGTTCGGCCTTGACCGCCAGAAGAGAATCGTCCATGCCGCCGAACCGGCGGAGGAACAGAAGGCGGAGGAATATCTCCGCCTTTCGCGCGAACGCGCGGGCGGCAGGCCTCTGCAGTATATTCTGGGCAGCTGGCCCTTTCTGGGGCTTACACTTGCGGTCGGCGAGGGCGTGCTGATTCCGCGGGAGGAAACCGAGCTTCTGGTCCAAACGGCGGCGGAGCTGCTCCGCGGAAAGGAAAATCCGGAAATTCTCGACCTCTGCTCCGGAAGCGGCGCGGTGGCGCTGGGGCTTGCTTCCCTCTTTCCGGGCGCGTCCGTACTCGCGGCGGAGCTTTACGGCGAGGCGCTTTCCTATCTCGACCTCAATATTAAAAATACGGGACTGCGTCAGGTGAAGTCCGTACAAACGGACGTGTTAAACCCCGAAAGCGCGGCGCGGTTCGCTTCCTTTGACTGTATCGTATCCAACCCTCCCTATGTGGCTGCCGACGAGCTGCGGACGCTCCAGACCGAAGTGCGGCGGGAACCGCACACGGCGCTTTTGGGGGGCGAGGACGGCCTATTGTTTTATCGAGCGATTGCCTCGCTCTGGCTGCCGAAGCTGAAGCCCGGCGGCGCGGCGGCGGTGGAGATCGGCGAGGGACAGGCGAAACCGGTGGCCCGCCTTTTTCAAAACGCCGGCCTTTCTGAAATCCGGGCAGTGAAAGACTTTAACGGCTTTGACCGGGTCGTTGCGGGTATCCGGAAAAGCAATTAAACATTTGTTCGAATTTTTCCTTCCTTGTCTTGCTTTTCAGCGGAGAATACGATATAATTTTTTTAGATGATAAAAAATTTGAGGTCGCGTTGAGGGGAAATCTCACAGCAGCGGCCTGTCATAAACCGGAGGGGAAAATGGCGACAACAGATAAAAACACGGCGCTTGAAACGGCACTGGCACAGATTGAAAAGCAGTTCGGAAAGGGCGCGGTGATGCGCCTGGGCCAGAATGAGGCGATGCATGTGGAAGCCATCCCGACCGGCTCCCTGTCGCTGGACCTTGCGCTGGGAATCGGCGGCCTTCCGCGCGGCCGTATCGCCGAAATTTACGGGCCGGAAAGCTCCGGTAAAACCACGCTTGCCCTCCACTGTATCGCACAGGGGCAGAAAAACGGCGGCAACGCTGCGTTTATCGACGTGGAACACGCGCTGGACCCCGTGTACGCCCGCGCTTTGGGCGTTGACGTGGATTCCCTGCTGGTTTCGCAGCCGGATACCGGCGAACAGGCGCTTGAAATCACGGAAGCCCTTGTGCGTTCCGGCGCGATCGACGTGATTGTCATCGACTCCGTTGCGGCTCTGGTGCCGCGCGCCGAAATCGAGGGTGAAATGGGCGACAGCCACGTCGGCCTGCAGGCCCGCCTGATGAGCCAGGCCCTGCGCAAGCTGGCGGGCGCGATTTCCAAATCGAGCTGCGTCGCCATTTTTATCAACCAGCTGCGTGAAAAGGTCGGCGTAATGTACGGCAGCCCGGAAGTGACCCCCGGCGGCCGCGCGCTGAAATTTTACGCTTCCGTAAGAATCGATATCCGTAAGATCGAGACGTTAAAAAACGGTACCGAAATGATCGGTTCCCGCACCCGCGCGAAGGTCGTAAAGAATAAAATCGCCCCGCCGTTCCGCGAGGCGGAATTTGACGTGATGTACGGCAGGGGAATTTCCCGCGAAGGCGAGCTGTTGGACCTTGCGGTCAAGCTGGAAGTCATTCAGAAGAGCGGCGCGTGGTTCTCCTACAAGGAAACACGGCTGGGACAGGGCCGCGACAACGCGAAAACCTTTCTGGCGGAAAACGCCGATATCGCCAATGAAGTGGAAGCCCTTGTCAAAGAGAACGTGGGAAAGCTTTATACCAAGACTGCTCCGGCGTCTCACACGGTCAAGCCGGTGGAGGTCGCGCCCCCCGCGCCCGCGAAAACGAGCAGCCGGGGCCGTTCCGCAAACATTGACATCTCCGCGGACGACTGATGCTGATTACGGCGGTGGAACCGCGCAGGAAGGGGCTTTCCGCGCTGTTTCTCGATGGGGAATTTGCCGGGAATATCGACACGGAAACGCTTCTGAGGTCGGGGCTTCGGCCTGGCCGCGAAATCGACGACGACCGGCTGCACGAGCTGGTTCTGGCGAGCGACAACCGGCGCGCCGGGGAAAAGGCGCTTTATCTGCTGGAACACCGGAACCATTCGCAGAAGGAGCTTGCCGATAAGATCAGCCGGGTCACCACCCGGGAAGCCGCCGAGGCGGCGGCCCAGCATATGGCGGAGCTGGGCCTTGTCAATGATGGGGAATACGCGCGGAATCTGGCGGCCGACCTCTTTCGCCGAAAAGGCTATTCCGCTTCGCGCGTGCGGCGGGAATTGCTGCAAAAGGGAATCGGGGAAGAGCTTGTACAGCAGATTCTGGACGAAAAAGCCCCCGACCCCGTGGAGAAAATCCGGGAACTGCTCGATAAAAAGTACGGACGGCTTCTGGGCGACGAAAAGGGGCGCCGCAGGAGCATTGCCGCGCTGCAAAGACTCGGCTACGGCTGGGATGATATCCGCGCCGCGATCAATCAATTTGAAAATGAGGACGAATAGATGGCATATAGTGTAGGACTGGTGAGCCTTGGCTGCGCCAAAAATCAGGTGGACGGCGAAATGATGATGGCCACCCTGCAGAAGGCGGGTTACGAAATCCGCGACGCCGCCGCTCTTGCGGACGCCGCGATCGTCAACACCTGCGGATTTATCGACGCGGCGAAAAAGGAATCGATCGAAGAAATCCTGGAGCTTGCCAGACTGAAGGCGGAAGGGAAAATCAAGGCGATCGTTGTTACCGGCTGTATGGCCGAGCGCTACCGGGAGGAAATCCTCAAAGAGCTGCCGGAGGTGGATGCCGTTGCCGGTATCGGTGCGGACAGCGATATTGCCGCGGTGATCGAAAAAGCCCTCGGCGGCGTAAAGGTGGAAAGCTTTCCCGAAAAGACGCTTCTGCCGCTCAGCGGTGAACGACGGCTGTCCACGCCGGGATATTTCGCTTACCTGAAAATCGCGGAAGGGTGCGACAACCGCTGCGCCTACTGCGCGATTCCGTTTATCCGCGGGCCTTACCGCTCCCGGACACAGGAGGATATTGTAAGCGAGGCGAAGGCTCTTGTCCGCGGCGGTGCGAAAGAACTGATCCTGATTGCGCAGGACACCACCCGTTACGGCTGGGACCTTTACGGCGAGCTCCGGCTGCCGAAGCTGCTGCGGGAGCTGTGTAAAATCGACGGTCTTTCCTGGGTTCGCGTGTTATACTGTTATCCCGATTATATTACCGACGAGCTTCTCACAACCATTGCACAGGAAGAGAAAATCGTAAAATATATGGATCTGCCGCTCCAGCACTGCAGCGAAAGGCTTTTAAAGGCGATGCTCCGCACGGGAAGCCGCGCGGCGCTGACCGCCCTGATTTGCAGAATGCGGGAGAAAATTCCCGGCTTGGTACTGCGCACCACGCTGATTACGGGTTTTCCGGGAGAAACCGAGGAGGACTTTACCGAGCTTGCGGAATTCGTCCGCGAAATCCGGTTTGAACGGCTGGGCTGTTTCACTTATTCGCAGGAAGAGGGCACCGCCGCGGCGGAAATGCCCGGCCAGATCGACGAGGACGTGAAAAGCCGCCGGATGGAGCGGATTATGGAAGACCAGATGAACATCATGCAGGAGTGGGGCGAAAAGCAGGTCGGAAAAACTTACCGCGTGCTGGTGGAAGGGTTCGACCGTTACGCCGGATGCTGGTTCGGCCGCTCGTACGCCGATTCTCCCGATATCGACGGAAAAATATTCTTTGCCGCAAAGGGAAGAAGGCCGAAAGCCGGAAGCTTTGCGGATGTGAAAATAACCGAATGCATCGACTGTGACCTGACCGGAGAAATCATACTTAAGGAGGGAAAGAAATGAACCTGCCGAATAAACTGACTGTTCTGCGCATTGTTCTGGTTCCTTTTTTTGTAGCGGTGCTTTTGATTCCCCAAATTCCGCACCATTATCTTTGGGCGGCGATTCTGTTTTCCGGCGCGGCGCTGACCGACCACTACGACGGAAAGCTGGCCCGCAAGAACAACCAGATTACGAATTTTGGGAAATTCCTCGACCCGCTCGCCGATAAAATCCTTGTGGTGTCGGCGCTCGTCTGTTTTGTCGACCTCAGGCTGGCCGCCTCCTGGTGCGTGATTTTGATTATCGCGCGGGAATTTATGGTGACCTCCATCCGGCTGGTCGCGATGGACAACGGCGTTGTGATCGCCGCCAATAACTGGGGCAAGACAAAGACGGTCAGCCAGATCATCGCGGTTGTCGCCATTCTGGTTTTCCAGTACGTAGAGGAGCTGGTTTCCATGGGATGGATTCCCGCCGTTACCTTCGGCGGGGTGCCGGGCGCGGTGGTTTTTGACGGTGTGGGCTACGTCCTGATCCTGATTGCGACCTTCTTCGCGCTGCTTTCCGGCGTGATTTATATTGTGCAAAATATCGGGGTTATCAATACGACGAAATAAACTCACCCAAAAGGGATATGATAAAGCATGGCCTTGACGGGGGTTTACTTCCCAAATATTTTGGTATATACTATTGTCACATTCTTTGAAAATCGTGCTATATTATCAGTACGATTGAAATGCGCTGAGCGGAAGAAGTAATCGCAGTGCGGGCATCAGAGAGAAAGCGCCGGGGCTGGAAGCGCTTTTTGCAGAGCAGGCGGCGAAATGCATCCGTGAGCAGGCGGGGGGAAGATCAGTATCTCCGCACGGCCGGCACCGTTAACCGCTGATATAGTGATAAAACGGAGTGGAACCGCGGTACAATGACCGCCTCCGTCCCTTTCGGGGGGCGTGGGCGGCTTTTTTATTGGAGGCAGATATGTTTAACAATTTG
>UREO01000004.1 GCA_900546895.1 uncultured Oscillospiraceae bacterium | reverse complement strand
CGTACCGTTCCTGCACTTTTTCGACGGCTTCCGTACTTCCCATGAGGTACAGAAGATCCACATGTGGGATTACGCCGATCTGAGCGAGATGCTCGACTGGGACGCTGTGGAGTCCTTCCGCCGCAACGCGATGAATCCGGAGCATCCGGTCACGCGCGGCACGGCCCAGAACGACGACTTCTTCTTCCAGGCAAGTGAAGCCGGCAACAAATTCTATGATGATCTTCCGGATGTTGTTGTCGACTATATGAATAAGGTCAACGCGAAAATCGGCACTGATTACAAGCCGTTCAACTACTACGGCGCACCGGATGCTGAAAGGGTCATCATTGCAATGGGTTCCGTCTGCGAAGCGGCGGAGGAAGTTGTGGATTACCTGAACGCAGCCGGCGACAAGGTCGGTCTGGTCAAGGTCAGACTGTACAGACCGTTCGTTGCGAAATATCTGCTCGACGTCCTGCCGAAGACGGTCAGGAAGATTTCCGTGCTCGACAGAACAAGAGAGCCGGGCTCCATCGGCGAGCCGCTGTTCCTGGATGTTCTCGCGGCGCTCAACGGTACGGAATTCGGTTCTGTTCCGGTTTACACCGGCCGCTACGGCCTCGGTTCCAAGGACACCACCCCGGGCCAGATCGTTGCCGTATACCGCAACATGGAAACCGACACCCCGAAGAAGCGTTTCACCATCGGCATTATCGATGATGTTACCCATCTTTCCCTCGACACTAAGGAGAATCCGGATACAACCCCGAAGGGCACGCATTCCTGCAAATTCTGGGGCCTTGGCGCGGACGGAACCGTCGGCGCAAACAAGAACTCCATTAAAATTATTGGTGACCACACTGACATGTACGCTCAGGGCTATTTCGCCTACGACTCCAAGAAGTCCGGCGGCCTGACCGTTTCTCATCTGCGTTTCGGCAGCAAGCCGATCAAGTCCACCTACTATATCAGCCAGGCCGACTTCGTCGCCTGCCACAAGCCCTCCTATGTCGACGAATACGACATGGTACAGGACCTGAAGCCGGGCGGAAGCTTCCTTCTGAACTGCCAGTGGGATCTGGAAGAGCTTGATAAGAGACTGCCGGGCAAAATGAAGAAATTCATTGCCGACAACAACATCAACTTCTACACCATCGACGGGATCAAGCTCGGGAAAGAGATCGGCCTCGGCGGCCGCATCAATACCATCCTCCAGTCCGCATTCTTCAAGATCGCAAACATCATTCCTTCCGAACAGGCGATCCAGTATATGAAGGACGCCGCCCAGCATTCCTACGCGAAGAAGGGCCAGAAGATCGTCGATATGAACTATGCCGCTATTGAGCGCGGCGCGACCGATTTCGTCAAGGTTGAAGTTCCGGCGTCCTGGAAGAACTGCACGGACGACACCCAGGTGCACGTCTTTACGGACGGCAGACCGGAAACGCTGGATTACGTCAACAACGTCATGGTTCCCGCAAACAAATACAAGGGCAATCAGCTTCCCGTATCCGCCTTTGTCAAGATGGCCGACGGCACCGTGCCGGCAGGCTCCGCCGCTTACGAGAAGCGCGGCATCGCCATTGATATTCCCGAGTGGCATCCGGAAAACTGTATCCAGTGTACCTTCTGCTCCTATGTCTGCCCGCACGGCGTTATCCGCCCGGTCGCTATGACTGCCGAAGAAGCCGCCGCGGCGCCCGCAAGCCAGAAGACCAAGGATATGACCGGTATGCCCGGTATGAAATACGCGATTACCATTTCCTCCTATGACTGCACCGGCTGCGGCTCCTGCGCATCCGTCTGCCCGGGCATGAAGGGTGAAAAGGCGCTGGTCATGAAGCCGATGGAAACACAGCTTGAAAGCCAGAAGGGCT
The DNA here is from genome assembly GCA_900546895.1 of uncultured Oscillospiraceae bacterium. Classification (GTDB taxonomy): domain Bacteria; phylum Bacillota; class Clostridia; order Oscillospirales; family Acutalibacteraceae; genus Caproiciproducens. The sequence continues at coordinate 25,792 of UREO01000004.1, read as the reverse complement.
TTGATTACGGCCTTACTCTTGACGAGAAGCCGGAAGTGATCGAAAAGTTTAAGCCTACCTCCATCAAGGGCAGCCAGTTCAAGCAGCCGCTGCTTGAGTTCTCCGGCGCGTGCGCGGGCTGCGGTGAAACACCGTATGCAAAGCTCGTCACACAGCTCTTCGGCGACAGAATGTATATTGCCAACGCGACAGGCTGCTCCTCCATCTGGGGCGGTTCCGCACCGGCCACACCGTACACCGTCAACAAGAAGGGATACGGCCCCGCGTGGAACAACTCCCTGTTTGAGGACAACGCGGAGTTCGGCTTCGGCATGACTCTTGCCCAGAACGCGATCCGCGGCAGACTCGCCGAGTATATTGAAAATATTGAAGCTTCCGAAGCGGCTTCCGCTTCCCTGAAGGAAGCCTGCAAGAGCTACCTTGCTACCAAGGAAGACAGCAACCTGAACCGTGCCGCCACAGACGCTCTGATTGCGGAGCTCGAAAAAGCTGCAAACGGCAGCGGCGATGTTGCAAAGCTTGCGAAGAAAACGCTTGCCGACAAAGACTATCTCGCCAAGAAATCCATGTGGATCTTCGGCGGCGACGGCTGGGCTTATGATATCGGCTTCGGCGGTGTTGACCATGTTCTCGCTTCCGGTGAGAATGTCAACATTCTCGTGTTCGACACCGAGGTTTACTCCAATACAGGCGGTCAGGCTTCCAAGGCCACCCCGATCGGTTCCGTCGCTCAGTTCGCGGCAACCGGTAAGGCGACAAAGAAGAAAGACCTTGCCGCTATTGCAATGACCTATGGTTATGTTTACGTGGCCCGTGTCGCAATGGGCGCAGACTACAACCAGACCATCAAGGCGATTTCGGAAGCCGAAAGCTACAACGGACCTTCCATCGTCATTGCTTACGCTCCCTGTATCAACCATGGTATCAAGGGCGGCATGAGCATCTCCCAGCTGGAAGAGAAGAAGGCGGTTGAAGCCGGCTACTGGACCAACTTCCGCTATGATCCGCGTCTTGCGGAGCAGGGCAAGAATCCGTTCCACCTCGACAGCAAGGCTCCGAAAGCCAGCTATCGTGATTTCATTATGGGCGAGGTTCGTTACAACTCCCTGACTCGTGCATTCCCGGAGCGCGCAGAGGTTCTGTTCCAGAAGGCCGAAAAGGTTGCGGCTGAAAACTATGAGCACCTTGTGAAACTCTCCAAAATGGAATAATCTTTCTTGAATCAGTTGGCCCCGCGCGGTAATCCGCGCGGGGCCTTTTTTCATTTGTTTCTGGATACGATAAAATATTCACAATATATTGACTTATATGTATGAAGTGGTACAATATATGGTATCACAAAATGGATAGGGAAGGGAATTGTGGCCATGACCATATCACAAAACGCGCTGACGGTATTGCAAAAGCGGTACCTGATCAAAAATGAAAAGGGAGAAACCACGGAAACCGTAGAGGGCCTGTTCCGCCGCGTGGCCGCCGCCATTGCGGCGCCGGACAGGCTGCACGACGAGAAGGCGGACGTTAAAAAGACGGAGGAAACCTTTTTCCATATGATGCAGGAGCTGGAGTTCCTGCCCAATTCTCCTACGCTGATGAACGCCGGCCGACCGCTCGGGCAGCTTTCGGCGTGCTTTGTGCTGCCGGTCGCCGACAGCATGGAGGATATTTTTGAAGCGATCAAGCAGGCGGCGCTGATTCACAAATCGGGCGGCGGGACGGGCTTTTCCTTTTCGCGCCTGCGCCCGCAGGGCAGCACCGTCAACTCGACCGGCGGGGTCGCCTCCGGTCCGATCAGCTTTATGAAGGTGTTCAACATGGCGACGGAGGCCGTCAAGCAGGGCGGAACCCGCCGCGGCGCAAACATGGGAATCCTGCGTATCGATCATCCGGACATCCTCGATTTTATCGACTGTAAGGCCAACAACAACGAAATCAACAATTTCAATATTTCGGTGGGCCTGACGGAAAAATTCATGGAAGCAGTGGAAAAGGATACCGACTATGAGCTGGTCGATCCCCACTCAAAGAAAGCTGTTTCCACGCTGCGCGCACGCATGGTGTTTGACCGGATCGTGGACGCCGCGTGGCGTAACGGCGAACCGGGGATTATCTTTCTGGACCGCCTGAACCGGGACAACGTTGTGCCCTCGCAGGGTGAAATCGAGTCCACCAATCCGTGCGGGGAACAGCCTTTGCTCCCCTATGAGTCCTGCAACCTCGGTTCCGTCAATCTGGTAAAGATGCTGAAAACGGCGGACGGAAAAACGGGGTTCGACTGGGACAAGCTTGGGCTGACGGTAAAAAACGCCGTGCATTTTCTGGACAACGTCATTGACGCCAACCGGTATCCGCTGGAAAATATTGACCGGGTAACCAAACAGACGCGGAAAATCGGTCTGGGCGTCATGGGCTGGGCCGACAGCCTGCTGCAGATGGGGATTCCGTACAATTCCGACGAAGCAATCGCGCTCGGAGAAAAGGTGATGAAATTCATTACCGAACGCGGACGCGAAGAGAGCGCCGAACTTGCCGGAAAACGCGGTGCGTTCCCGCTTTTCGGCGAAAGCATCCTGCCGCAGGACAGGCCGATGCGCAACGGGACGATTACGACCATTGCGCCGACCGGGACCCTTTCCATCATCGCGAACTGTTCCAGCGGCGTAGAGCCGGTTTTCGGCTATGTTTACATCCGCAACATCATGGACGGCACGGAAATGATCGAGGTCAACCCGATTTTGAAGGCGGAGTTGGAAAAGCGGGGGCTGTACTCGGACAAGCTGATGAAGCGTATTGCCAAAGAGGGGACGGTCGCCCATATTGAGGAGCTGCCGCAGGACCTGCGCCGGGTGTTCGTTTCCGCGCACGACATCAGCCCGGAGTACCATATCCGGATGCAGGCGGCGTTCCAGAAGGGAACGGACAACGCGGTTTCCAAGACGGTGAACTTTTCCAACAGCGCCACAAGAAAGGACGTAGCCAGCGTGTATACGCTCGCGTTTCATCTCGGCTGCAAGGGTGTGACCATTTACCGCGACGGCAGCCGCGCGGAACAGGTGCTTAACATCGGGCAGGTAAAAAAAGAAGGCCAGCCCGCGGCGGAGACGCCGGAGCATGGCCGGATTGTGCCGCGTCCGCGTCCCGATACGGTGACCGGAATTACGGAGCGGGTGAAAATCGGCTGCGGAAACCTGTATATTACCGTCAACTACGACGATCAGGGAATCTGCGAGGTGTTTACCAATACCGGCAAGGCCGGGGGATGTCCGTCCCAGTCGGAGGCAACCGCGCGCCTTGCATCCGTCGCTTTGCGCAGCGGGATGCAGGTCGAAAGTATTGTCGACCAGCTCAGGGGAATTCGCTGCCCGTCTACCATCCGCCAGCCGGGGCTGAAATGCACCTCCTGCCCGGACGCGATTGCAAAGACGATTGAACGCGTTTACAAAGAACAGGTCCGGCTGGGAAAGTGGGCCGCCCCCACACCGCGGAAGTCCCCGCCTGTGAGAGAAGCGGCGGACAATGCCCCGGGGAAAATGCACTTCTGCCCGGAATGCGGGGCAAAGCTGGAACATGAGGGCGGATGTGTGACGTGCCGCCAGTGCGGCTATTCCCGCTGCGGCTGACGCGGCTTAAAATTCAATTCCCTTTCGGGCGGGGATGTTCCTGTCGTAGGGGTGCTTTTTCTTCCTGATTTCGGAAACATAATCGGCAAGCTCCAGAACCTCCGGCTTCGGGCCGCGCCCCGTCAAAACAAGCTCCAGCTTCTGGGGCTTGTTTTTTATAAAATCGGTCAGCATTCCGTTATCGAGCAGGCCGCAGTTGATCGCGGCAAATACTTCGTCCAGAATCAGCAGATTGCACTCCTCCGCTTTGGCGGCGGCAACCGCCTTGCAGAACAGGTTGCCGCACAGGACGGCGGTTTCTTTCAGCTCCTTTTCGGTCATCTGAAAGGTGAACTTTACGGTCGGCACCGTAGGGAGTACGCTGAAATGGTCCAGCTGTTTCAGAGCGGTCAGCTCGCCGGAGCCGTTCCCCTTCAGAAACTGTGCCATCAGAACCTGTTTCCCGCTGCCGCAGGCGCGTACCCCCAACCCGACGGCGGCGGTGGTTTTGCCTTTTCCGTCCCCGCAGTAAACATGAGTCAGTCCGTTCATCGCACATTCTCCATCCGTATAAAATATATTTCTAATCTTAATCATAGCACATTTTGGCGCAAATCCACCGGGAAAAGAGAGATTTTCGGGAGAGTTTTGCGACGGGATGGAAAAAAAGAGAAATTTTTCTTTTTGTGTTCATAATTTCGTTAAATTCAAGTTACATATTTTTCTTAAAAATATCATAAAAATATAAACTAATAATCACATCCTTTTCACATAGAACCGGTATCATAACAATCACAGAAAGTAAATTACCGCAGAAAGGAATGATTTAGATGTTTAATCCATTTGCAGATGATAAAAAGAAAAAAGAGCCGGCAAATCGTGATTTAAACAGTAACGATACGGAACACAGAAGCGCCGGACAGACGGAGTGGCAGGGGGATTTTTACCATTACAGCAAGCCGGCGAACGAGCCCCCGGTTTACAGTTGGGAGCGGCCCTCCGTTTCGCAGCAGTCTGTTTTCGATTTTCAGGAGCCGCACAAAAAGAAGCGCGGCGGCAAAAGAACTTTCGTCAAAGTGCTGGCGGGGGTCATGTGCTGCCTGATGATTTCGGCCGGTTCCATCGCAGGGTTCGCTGCGCTGGTCAACAACGGGTATGTCAAGCTGGGGAGCGCAAGCACCGGCGATCCGGCGTTTACCGTAACGAAGCTGGTCAACAGCGGCACCGCCAATACCGCCATGATGACCGGGGAGCTGACTAAGCAGCAGATCGCCGAAAAGGTGGTCCCGTCGGTCGTCTGTATCCAAAACTATCAGCTGGGGCAGAGCGCCCGCTATACCATGGGCGGGAACGGCGCGGGCAACGCGGGGAACAGCAACGGGGACAGCTCCGTCACCCCGACAAGCGAGGGCTCCGGCATTATCGCGACCGGAGACGGGTACATCATTTCCAACGCGCACGTGGTCGAGGGCGCGTCTTCCCTCAAAGTTATTTTGTCCAACGGAACAAAATATGAAGCGAAGCTGGTCGGCAGCGACAGCGTCACGGATCTGGCCGTTATTAAAATTGACGCAAAGGGCTTGACCGCGGCGGAATTCGGTTCTTCCGACGACCTTAAAGTCGCGGATACCGTCATGGCGATCGGCAACCCGGGCGGCATGGAGTTCAACTCCAGCGTTACCATCGGTTATGTTTCCGCATTGAACCGTGAAATTACCAATTCCGATACCGGCTATACCATGAAATGCATCCAGACCGATGCAGCGATCAATCCGGGCAATTCCGGCGGCGCGCTGGTCAACATGTACGGCCAGGTCGTGGGCATCAACTCCTCCAAAATCGTTGCCACCGGATATGAAGGCCTTGGTTTCTCCATCCCCATCAATGTGGCGCAGCCGATCATCAGCGACCTGAAGCAGTACGGCTACGTCAAGGACAGAGCGGTGCTCGGAATCTCCGGCCAGTTTATCGATACCATGACTTCCCGTTTCTACAACCTGCCCGTGGGCATGTACGTCGGCTCCGTTGCGAATTCGGAGGTTACCGCCGCCGGAATTAAAAAGGGCGACGTAATTACGAAAATCGACGGCAAGGATGTGACCAGCCAGAATGTGATTACGACCGTGATTACGGGGAAGAAGCCGGGGGACACGGTCACGCTGAGCGTTACCAGTTCCCTGACGGGGGAAAGCTTCACCGCCAAAGTAAAGCTGGCCCAGTCAACAGGAAAATAAGGTTACAGCAAACTTTTTCATAATACTCCCTTCTTTCAAAAGCGGCGGAACCGAACCGGTTCCGCCGCTTTTATGTTTTATCAAAGAGGGTGCCTTTTGCGCGGGGCATCATGATATTGTCCACTCGGGCGGCCATACGTTCCTGCGAAATGGCGTCGATCAGCATTTTGTCAATGGAGTTTCCGTTTCCCCCGACCAGACCGAACAGCATTTTTGTCGCGGCTTCCACGGTGGGGTGCTCGTAAAAACGGATGAGAAGCTTTTCCCCGTAGAAGATGAATTTCATCACGCGCAGACTGGGTGTTTCAATATAGGAGAGGTAAAGGAGCATGACCGTGCGGTCCTCTTCGTCCGTCGTCAGCTTTGCCGTCGCCCCCACCGTGTAAACGTCGCCGTTCAGCGTTACGTCGCTGCGGCGGGGAACACCGTCCAGCCCGGCTGTAATTACGTTTTCGTCCGCTCCGTCGTACATCGTGATCCTGCACAGGCCGGGTTCAAAGGAAAAGGAAACGCGGGTGATCCCCCCGGAAAAATTATTGGTTACGCACTGCAGAATAAGCGGGAGCAGCGTTCCGTAGCTGCTGCCCAGCCGGTACTCCTGTTTGTCGATTCCCGCGGCGAGCAAAGGCAGTTCTTCGGCTTTCGAGGGAAAAAATCTTTGCAGAAACGTATGGAACGGATTGGGCTTTTGCGGTCTGGGTGCAGTTTCGGGGACCGCGTACAGGCTGTCCAGCCTGTTTTTCAGCGAGCGAAGCGCACGGATGTTCCGGGGTAAAGGATGGTCGAAAATCTTTTCCGCGCCGTCGCCGAAATAGGTTTCCACCGTTTCGATGGAAACGTCGGAAAACAGGTTCTGGCTTCCGCTTGTGATAGCCACCACCATGTCGCGCTTCGGAAGGACGATGACGTACTGGCCGAATACGCCGTTGTACTGGTAGGCGTCCGTCGCGTGGAAATCCCATACCTGATATCCGTAGCCGACCGGATGGTTGTTTTCGCGGGGCGGGGTCTGCACTTTGGTCGATTCCCGAATCCATTCCTCCGGGATAAGCTGCCGTGTTTCGCTGCCGACGTCCCAGCGGCCGCCCTGCAGATAAAGCTGGCCGAGCTTTGCCATATCCGCGATATGCAGGGAAAGCCCCCAGCCGCCCTTTTCGATTCCCAGCGGGCAGGTTTCCCAGTCCGCATCCTCAATCCCCAGCGGAGCGAAAAGCCGTGGAGTCAGGTACTCCACCAGCCCCATACCGGTTTTTTTACGCACGATGGCGCTGAGCAGGTAAGAATTCATGCTGTTGTAGCTGAATTCGCTTCCGGGCTCGAAAATGCAGTCCGATGTCAGGAAAGCCTTCACCCAGTCTTTTTCCACAAAGGAGCCGGCCTCGTTGAACTTGATGCCGCTGGTCATGTTCAGCAGGTGCCGGACGGTAATGCTGTTGATCCTAGGGCTGCGGAACATGACGCCCTTTTCGGGGAAGATGTCGATGATCTTTTCATCAAGGGAAAGCAGCCCCTCCCCTATGGCGATCCCCACCGCCATGCCGGTAACGCTTTTGGAAAGGGAAAACATCATGTGCGGATACGCGGGGGAATAAGGCTTGAAGCTGCCCTGTGCAATCAGCTTTCCGTGCCGCAGCAGCATCACGCTGTGCGGACGGATGGCGGGGGAGGCGGCAAGCTCCTCAAAAAACTGCTCGATATATTCGCTGGGAATCCCCTCGTCCTCCGGTGTGGAGGCGGGAATCCCGCCGAGATCGGTTTTCGGAGTATTCTTTTTCTTTTGCGGCTGAAACGGGTACGGCGTGATGCGCCGCATATCGCCGCGGACAAATTTGATCACCAGATCAACGGTTTTCATTTGGGACAGCAGATCCAACATGGATTTAAACCCCCGGGTTAAAAGTCTTCATGGAACTCTCAATCATTTCTTCGAACGGCTCGCGGTTATCGGAAGGGAACTCTCCCGTCAGCCCGAATTTCAGTGCAAGCCGCTCACAGGCGGCCGGAAGCATTTGCGAGAGCTCCTCCGGCACGTCCGGCAGCACGACGATTGCCTGATTGAGGCTTTCGATCAGATAGCCGGTTTTATCCGTACCGTTCAGGCGCAGAACGCCTTTCGGTTCCCCGGACCTGCCGACGGGAATATGCAGGATTTTGAAAAGCGGCGGCGCGCAGTCCGGCGTGCTTTCGGGCGAGTCGCCCACCACAAAGACAGCGGGGAGCGTCCGCAGAAGGCGCGCCATAGTGGAGCTGAGGTCCGTCTTCTTGGCGCAGATTTTCACGTCGGCGATACCCGACCCGTAAAAACGGAGTGCTTCCTCTATTTTATTCTGACAGCGTAGGGTCCTGTGCGCGAAATAAAAAATTAGTCCCGCGTTCATATTCCTTCCCCCCACGATAAAAGATTCTTTTTGAAGGCCTCTTCATAGGTGTCCGGCCAGACCGGCTTTTTCCCGCCGTTCTTTGTATACCAGCAGTCCGGGTACACCGTTTTGCCGTTGTACGACGCCCTGGAAACGTCCACCTCGCTGTTTTCGCCGTCGCGGACTTTGCGGGCGACCACGACCTCCCTGAAATCCTTGAACTCATAGGAGCAGGTGGAAAGCAGCACGATGCTGTCGTCCTTGTTGAAGCCGACGCCGGTGCTGTAAAGAGACCGTATCCGCATCTGATAAACAAAATTCAGGAAATCGCTGTCGTCCTGAAAATCCGTTTTCATATAATTGAACGGCTTGCCCTGCTCCGGCAGGGTGTTGGTCAGAAAAACGGAAATGACCTTCCACTGCGACTGGCTGTCGATCGTGTCAAAGGTAAATACCGGATTCTTTTTGTAAAAATCCAGCGATTTATACCGGTCCAGCTGTGTAAACATCCGCCCCGAATTGAGTGAGTGCCCGTAAAGGACGATGCTGCGGGATTTCCCCTTTTCCACGGAGCAGTGCGCGTCCGCAAAGACACTTCCATATCCGGAGTACCGGTCGCGGTAGTCGTGGGTCAGGTAAAATTCCGGGTTCTTTGCGTCGGCCTGCAGAACCGGCAGGTCGATGACGGTGCCGGGAACCTTGATCCAGCCCACAATGGACGGGTTGATTTTCTGCAGCTCAAGAAACCGGACCAGCCGCCCCTGTCCGTCGCGTTCCGGCGGGGCGCTTGAAGCGGGCGAATCGTCCCCCGTGCCCGGCGTTTCGGAGCTTTCGGCGTAATATACGCTTTTAATATCCTGCTGCTCCGTATCCGCGGCGGCGGGCAGGACGACAAGGTCCCATACCAAATAAAGGGCGCAGCCGAGAAAAATACAGACGGCGATCAGGCAGACGGTCTTATAAAGAATCAGCTTTTTGCCGTCTCCCTTCCAGGGGAGCAGAACGCGGTAAAAAGGAAGCCTTTTTTTCGTGTGTTCTCCGTTTTGCGGTTTCGTGGCGGGCACCCCCTTGTTATTCGGAATATTTATACTTTTTTCGCGTAGGCGGCTTCTTCCAGCCCTCCGCAGCCCGCCAGATAGCGGCGCACCATGTCCAGTGCGTTAGAGGCGGCAAGCCAGCGCAGGTATTCGCGCCCTTTGGAAGCGCCGTGCTGCATTTTGCGCACCCAGGTATGTTCCCCGTCACAGAAAGCAATGTAAATCAGGCCGACGGGCTTTTCCGGCGTTCCGCCGTCCGGCCCCGCGATCCCGGTGATGCCGATGCCCAGCTCGCTGCCGGATTTTGCCCGGACTCCTTCAGCCATCGCGCGCGCGGTCTGCTCGCTGACGGCGCCGTACTGCTTCAGGGTGGACTCCGGTACGCCGAGCAGGAGCGTCTTGATCTCATTCGCGTAGGTGACGGCGCCCATCTGAAAGACCTTGCTCGCTCCCGTGATATCAGTGATTCGCTTGGCAAGCAGGCCACCGGTGCAGGACTCCGCGGTGGCAAGGTGCAGGCCGCGCCCGCCGAGCTCCGTGACCACGACTTCTTCCAGGCTTTCCACGTCGATTCCATAAATAAACTCGTGAAAACGGTTTTTGAGCTCTTCCACAACGGGGACGCACATGGCCTGAGCTGTTTCCTGATTTTCCGCACGGGCGGTAACGCGTACGAACATTTCGCCGTCCTTGGCGTAGGTTGCCGCCGTCGGATTGGCACAGTCCGTCAGGTCGGAAATTTTTTCCGCGACAAACCCTTCCCCCAGGCCGAACACACGGACGATTCTGGAAACGATCACTGCCCGGCCCCCTCTTGTCAGGTAGGGGATCGCGTAGTTTTTCAGCATGGGAATCAGCTCGGACGGCGGTCCGGGCAGCATGATGATGATTTTGCCCGCGTCGGTTTCAAAGCCGCAGCCCGGCGCGGTGCCGTGGTCGTTGGGGAACACGGTGCAGCCCTCGGGAAGCAGCGCCTGCTTTTTCTGTGTTTCGCCCAGCACCCTTCCTTTGAAATAGCGGACGATCCTATCCAGGCTTTCCTGATGCAGTACCAGCTTTTTGCCCGCGGTTTCCGCGATGGTTTCTTTGGTCAGGTCGTCGCCGGTGGGGCCCAGGCCCCCGGTGGTGATGACAAGGTCGCTGCGGCGAAGCGCGCTTTCCAGCGCGTCCTTCAGCCGCTGAACGTTGTCCCCTACGGTTCCCGCGAACAAAAGGTTGACGCCGATCGTGGAAAGCTCCCTCGCGACAAAGGAGGCGTCGGTGTTGATTGTGTGGCCGAGCAGAAGCTCGGTTCCTACGGAAATAATTTCAGCGTTCATTCTTTTTCCCCCGCTATTGATTCGGATAGATTTTTGTAAGTACGGCGTTTTGGACACATTCCCCGATCAGGCTTTCGCAATCCAGCGCCTGTTCCGCCTCCAAAAGCTCCGGAAGCCTGGGCTGTGTGCGCGGATGCTTCGGTGTGAACACGGTGCAGCAGTCCTCGAACGGCTCGATTGAGATGTCGAAGGTATCGATCCTGCGCGAAATTTCAATGATTTCCAACTTGTCCATTCCGATCAGAGGACGCAGGACCGGCATCCCGGCAGCCTGATCGGTGCAGACGATTGCCCGCAGGGTCTGGCTTGCCACCTGGCCCAGGCTTTCGCCGGTAATCAGCGCGGAACAGTTTTCCCTGCGGGCGATTTTTTCGCCGATCCGCATCATAAACCGCCGCATAATCAGGGTAAACAGGTCTTCCGGGCATTTCGCCATGATTTCCTCCTGCACCTTTGCGAACGGAACGGTAAACAGGTTCATCCTGCCGGAGTATTCGCCGACGCGGGCCAGCAGCCGGTGCACCTTCTGTTCCGCGCGCTCGCTGGTGTACGGCGGGCTGGCAAAGTGGACGGCGGTCAGTTCCAGCCCGCGTTTTGCCATTGTCCACGCGGCGACGGGACTGTCGATTCCGCCGCTGATCAGGATGGCGGCGTTTCCGCCGGTGCCCACCGGGATTCCGCCCGCGCCTTTCAGTGCCGGCCCGTGAACGTAGGCTCCGAAATCGCGTACCTCTACCCGCACGGTGATGTCGGGGTCGTGTACGTCTACGCACAGGTGCGGATACCGCTCCAGCAGGTATTCGCCCACCTGTGCGGAAATCTCCGGCGATTTCAGCGGGAAAATCTTATCGGCGCGCTTTGTTTCTACCTTGAAACTTTTCGCGGCCAGCAGCTCCGGCTTCAGGTATTCGGCGGACGCTTCCAGAATGGCGCTCATCTCTTTTTTTACCACACAGGCGCGTGAAAGCGCAGCAATCCCGAATATTTTGGCAACCCGTTCCACCGCCGCGTCCAGATCGGCTCCTTCGCGGGGGGTAACGTAAACGGTCGACTGGGCGGTCTTTACGTCAAAACCGCCCAGAGGATTCAAACGACGCTTGATATTCCGGATCAGGGCGGCCTCGAACACATTCCGGTTCAGCCCCTTAAGAACCATTTCTCCCAGTTTAATTAAGATGATTTCTTCCATTTAAATTCTCCTGTTACGGTTTTTTAGTCAGTGAGGAAAGCCCCTCTCTTAAAGCGTCCGCCAGTTCATCAATGTCCTCGCGGGTATTGTAGCGGGAAAAGCTGAGCCGCAGGGAGGAGGCGATCCGGCCGTGCGGAAGGCCCATAGCGGCCAGCACATGGCTCGCCTTTCCTTTGGAGCAGGCGGAGCCGGAGGAAACGTAAATTTCTTTGGCGGAGAGATAGTGCAGCATGGTTTCCGCGCGCACGCCGCCGGCGGAGAAATTCACAATATACGGGATGGCGTCCTCGGGGGAATTCAGCGTGACGCCGCCGATTTCCAGCAGCCTTCTGCGGCAGTACGAGCTGAGCCTTGCCATGGTTTCCATTTGGGCGCCGGGTTCCGGCAATGCCCGGACCGCTGCGCCGAAGCCCGCAATCAGCGGGGCGCTTTCCGTTCCGGGGCGAATATTCTTTTCCTGCCCGCCGCCATAGGCGCGCGGAACGAGGTGCACGCCCTTTCGCAGGTACAGCGCGCCCACGCCCTTCGGTCCGTGAATTTTATGTGCGCTCATACTCATCAGATCGATTTTTAGTCTGCCCGGTTTTAATGGGATTTTGCCAAATGCCTGTACCGCGTCGACATGAAAAAGCGCCGGGGCTTTCGCGGCGGCAATCGCGGCGGGAACCGCTTCCAGCGGAAGGAAGGTGCCGACCTCGTTGTTCACACACATCATGCTGACCAGAACGGTGCGCGGCGTCACCGCGCGAAAAACCTGCTCGGGCTTGATTTTTCCGCCGCCGTCCGGTTTCAGATAGGTAACGGCAAACCCCTCTTTCTCAAGCTGCGCCATCGTGTTGAGTACGGACGGGTGCTCAATCATCGTGGTTACAATGTGGTTCCCCCGGCGGCGCATTGCGTGTGCCGCGCCGAAAACCGCAAGGTTGTTGCTTTCCGTCCCGCCGGAGGTAAAGTAGATTTCTTCCTGTAAAACACCGAGGAGATCAGCGATTTCCTGTCTTGCCGCGGAAAGCTCCTGTTCGGCGTAAAAGCCTTTCGTGTGAAGGCTGGAGGGGTTTCCGTAATTGTCCGTCATCATCTCCATCACTTTGTCGGCGGCCTCTCTGCAAACCATGGTGGTGGAGGAGTTGTCAAGATATATTTCACCCAATGGGGATACCTCCAAGTCATTAATTGATATTACTATATTATACACCTTGCATGTGTTTTGAGCAATGAAAACACCCCCTAGGCGATTTGCATTTTTATGAATTTGTATTATAATAAACAAAGACGGGATGCCGGCTCGGAACCCGTATCCGGAACAGAGAGGAGAGGAAAAAACGGTGAAAAACACAAAACAGCGTTGCGCCATTATGCGGATTCTGAAGCAGAGCAGCGACCCTGTGAGCGCAGAGAATATTTTTGCGGCGCTGAAGGCCGAATATCCAAGTCTGGCCCTCTCCACCGTTTACCGCAATCTGGAGCGCTTCGCCGGGGACGGCTTGATTAAAAAAGACGTCTGGAGAGACGGGATCGTGCGATATTCCATTGCGCAGGAGCATCACGGGCATTATCTGATCTGCACCGAATGCAGCGCCAAAATCAGGATAGAGGATTGTCCTCTGACCGGAATTGAGCAGGGACTGGCCCACGACACGGGCTATGAAATAGAGGGGCACACGCTCACCATTTACGGGAAATGCCCCAAATGCGTCCGGCGTGAAAAAGCGCGGGAAACGCAGGATCAGTAAAAGGGAGTTGATTCTGCAACAAGGTTGCGTTCCTCCCCCGCCGAAGGCGGGGGAGGAACGCGCTTTATTTCGCAAACTGAAATGGAATTGCTGTAAAAAGAGGACAAAAAAAGCGTCTTGATGAGGGCTGTAAAGCCGTCTCAAGGCGCATTTTTATGCTGTATATAAAATTTATGGTATGCTTTGTCAGAGAAGCCGCGATTTTTGGCTTTTTTTATGAATTGCGCTCCGACAGCTCGTTGATCAGGGAAAAAATGTTTTTCCCTGACTGGGAGGTGTCAAAGGTCTTCAAAGAGGCCCGCATTTCCTCCAGACGCTTGTTATCCTCCAGCAGGGAGAGAATAGTTTCGCCCGGATCGACGCCTTTTTCCAGCTTGACCGCCATGTTGTGGGAAAGCAGGAAGTTTGCGTTGTCCTCCTCCTGACCGGGAATCGCGTCAAACACCGCCAGCGGGATGTTGCACGCAAGCGCTTCCGAAACGGTCAGCCCGCCGGGCTTGGTGATAATCAGGTCGGACGCGTGCATATAATTTTCCACTTCGTCGGTGAAAAAGACCAGCTTGGTCTTTTTGGGGCTCTGCGCGATCACCGGGGTGAAAGCCTCATACAGCTTCTGGTTGCGGCCGGTGATGACGATCGCCTGAAACTCGATGGGAAGCTGCGTCAGGTGCTTATAGATTTTCATGATGTTGGTGACGCCGAAGCTGCCCGCCATAATCAGGATGGTCGGCAGGTCCCCGTCCAGACCGAATTTTTTCAACAGGGCGGGCCTGTCGCCCTTGCTGTAGAAAACATCCCCCACGGGAATGCCGAACGGATAAATCTTTTCGGTGGGGACGCCCATCGCGTTCATTTCCGGAATCATATCTTTTGTGGAAACGATATACGCGTCCACATGCTCCGCAATCCACGCCCGGTGTGGACCGTAGTCCGTCATCAGGCAGATCAGCGGGGCCTTTACGATCCCCTTGCCCTTTAAGTGGGAAACCATTTCCGTTGCAAACGGATGAGTGGAGATAATCACGTTTGGCTTCTGCTCCTCCATCAGCGGGATCAGCTTCTGGCTGAACGCGCTGGAAAAACGGGTCACCAGATTGGCAAGCAGGCTATCCTGATTGGTTTTCCGGTAAAGCTGCCCAAACACCTTCGGCGTTTTGGTTGCCAGAAAATGGTACCCCTCGCAGACCGTCTTGTCCAAGATGGCGTTGATGCTCTTCAGTGCGTCGACCACGGCCACCTCGTTGCCCGTGGAATTTTCTGCAATATATTTTTCAATGGCATGGGAGGCTCTCAGATGTCCTCCGCCCGTTGCAGCCGAAAGAATTAAGATCTTCACACCAATCCTCCTTTAGTCAGGGAACGTATTTCCCATCATACTGCGGCTGATCTGAAAAGAAACGGGAAACCTGTAACCGCTTTTTCCGGATTGCCATATCTTTGGTAATTATATCATATATTTATAAAAGTTGCCATTAAAATTCCCTCAAAGCCCCGCCCGCAGCCCGCAGCCGGTTATAAAGCTGTAACTTTACTTTTACCGGGCCGCGTTATATAATGATACCAGCATTTCGAGGATGTATCAGCAACTTGAGAATTTACTGTTATTTGGGAGGCCCAATATGACCGATGCAAATGGGATCGATATTTCTTCCGGGGCGCCGAACTCCGGCGGAAAAAAACGCGCAAGGATCGCGGCTGTTATTGCCGGTGTGGTCCTGCTTGCTACGGTCGGCGGCCTGTTCGGCAAACAGCTGTATGAGGCTTATCGGCACCGCCAGGAGGTTGCGGCGGCAATAGACGTGGATACTTTTTATAAGGGAATCGTCGTCGCCGGCGTCGATCTGGGCGGAAAGACCATGGAGCAGGCCAAAGCCGCCGTTACCGCGGCCGAGCCGGCACTGCGCGACAAATACGATATCAGGATCGTTTATCAGGATAAAACCTGGCAGCTGACCGAGGACGACCTCAACTTCCAGTTCAATACGGACGCCGTGCTGAAAGAGGCGTATGCCTATGCGCGCACGGGGGATAGGGAAGAGCGTTATCAGCAAGTGCTGGCGCTGCAGACTGCTCCTAAAACGTACAATGTCACCAATACGATGAATTACGATAATCTGGACGCCAAGCTGAAAGAGACGGTCAAGGGAATTGCCTATGACCCGGTCGACGCGACGGTGGCTTCCTTTGACACGAAAACCGCGACCTTCCGTTATACCGACGGTAAAAACGGCCTCTCGGTCGATGAGAACAGGCTTTACACACAGGTGGAAGCGCTGATCAACGGCCCCCGCACCGGAACGGTGAAAGTTCCGACGACGGTGGTTCCGTTCAGCAAAACCATTGCGGAGGTGAAAAGCCACCTGCAGAAGCTGGGAACCTACAGCACCACGTCCACCAACACCGCGAACGGCACTCACAACATGGCGCTGGCCCTCTCTAAAATCAACGGGACCTGTATTCCGGCGGGCGGTACGTTCTCCTTCAACGGGATCGTCGGAGACTCTACCAGCAAGGCGAGCGGCTTTCGTGAGGCGGGAGCGATTCTGAACGGCAGGCTGATCCAGTCCTACGGCGGCGGAATCTGTCAGGCGTCCACCACTGTTTACGGCGCGGCGCTCCGCTCCAATATGAAGATCACTCGGCGCTCCAACCATACGCTTCAGTCCAGCTATTGCCCGATCGGCCAGGACGCAGCGGTCAGTTACCCGGAGCTGGATTTCAAATTCCAGAATCCCACGGAGTATCCCGTCTACATTGTTTCCGGCATCAAAGGAAAGGTGCTTACCGTAACACTTTACGGGTACCAGTCGCCGGATTATGATCGTATAACCATCACCTCGCAGAAGACGGAAACCATTGCCGCGCCGACCGCCCCGAAGTACATTGTTGATAAAACGCTGGCGAAAGGGGTCGTCAAGCTGGACTCCAAAGCGCGTACGGGAGCAAGGGCGACTGCGCAGCGTGTTTTCTATAAAAACGGCGCTGTGGTAAAAACGGAAAACCTGCCCTCCTCCTATTATCGCGCGCAGCCCGCGTATTATTCCATAGGCCCCGGAACCACGGTGAGCGGCAATCCCGCGTCCACCTCTTCTTCTAAACCGGCAAGTTCTTCCAAACCGCCCGCCGGTTCCTCTAAACCGGCAGGTTCTTCCTCTTCACCGGGTGCGGGCAGTTCCTTCCCAGCGTCCTCCCAGGCGAGTCAGGACAACGGCGGGCAGCCCGGCGACACCGAGTCCGACACGGTTCCGGCGAATGTTATTATTCCTGAATAACCGGATTTTCAGGGTGTGGCTCAAGCTGCACCCTGGTTTTAAATTGGACTTGACTTTTTGTCTTATTTCTGTAAAAATGAGAACAGGATATTCTTTCACTATGCAAACAAAATAAACAACATACTGTTTAAAACGATATTATTCCAAAAAGGCGGCTGTTTTGCCGCAGACCAAGAAAGGATGAGCTGATGTTGTCTGAAAAGGTAGCTGCGCCAAAGATTAGCGTTATCATACCGGTCTACAATGTTGAAAAATATATCGGCAAATGCCTGTCTTCTTTGGTCGATCAGACATTTAGCGATTTTGAAATTATCGCCGTCAACGACGGCTCCAAAGACGACTCCCTCAATATTCTCCGCCGTTTTGAGGAGCGATACGATTTTGTAAAGGTGATTGACCAGAAAAACGGCGGCATCGCCAATGCGCGCAACAACGGCCTTGCGGCCGCGCGCGGCGAATACGTCTGTTTTGTGGACAGCGACGACTATGTCTCGCCCACTTATCTGGAAGAGCTGTACAACGCCTGTGTGGACACGGGCAGCGATATCGCCAGCTGTTATTACTATTTCCACTTTGTTGAAAATGATTTCCTGTTTGAATATCCGTTCCGCTGCCGCGGAATTTTGAAGCCCGCCGAGGCGATGAAAAAGCTTCTGCGCGATGTGGAAATTCAGAGTCTTGTTTGGAACAAGATGTATAAACGCTCCCTTTTTACAGATTATGATATCAAGTTCCCGACCATGTGCTTTGAAGATATGGCCGTTGCGAACAAAATTTTTGTACATGCAAACCAGGTGGTTGTCATCGACCGCCCGCTCTACTACTATAATCAGCATCCGGCCAGCACCTTGGCGACCATGAATGCGGACAAGATCAACGACTTCATCCGCGCGATCGCCATGGTCCGTATTTCGCTAGAAAAAAACGGACTTTATGAAAAATACAAGAAGAGCTATCTGGCGCTCACCAGAAAAACATGCGCCTGCTGTTATTTGTATGTATTAAAACTGCATAATGAGAAAAAATGTATGCGTGGGTGCATGGCCAACATGCGCCGGATATCGCGTGCTATCAGGCATTATTCCGCGGATGAGTTCAGTCCTACGACCATGTTCAGCGAGCTGCCGGACGTGGTGGATGCTCCCGAAAAGCTGGAAAAGGACTACTCCACCCGCTGAAGAAAGTGGGAGTAAACCGAGGATATGAGCGAGAGCAGAAACAGGCCGTCTAAAATATTTCGGATTGCGCTTTTTGCGCTGACTTTGGGGTTGCTGGTCTATTTCTGTCTTACGGACAATCATCTGCTTATTCTGCTGTACAGCTTTCACACGCTTGACCCGTACTGGTTTCTGGGTGCTTTTGGCTGTGTGGTGCTCAGCTGGATGATGGAAGGCCTTGTCACCCAAAATCTTGTCGCCGCTTCCTGTCACGGGGAGTACGGCTTCCGGAATGCCTTTAAGGTGACGATGGTCGGACAGTATTTCAACTCCGTGTCGCCGTTCGCGGCGGCCGGTCAGCCGATGCAGGTGCTTGCTCTGACAAGGCAGGGCGTTGCCTCCGGGATCGCTCTGTCCGCTTTGGTGCGCAAATTTTTGGTTTATCAGATTTCCATCACCGTTTATTCCATGGCGGTGATCCTGATCAAATATTCGTTTTTCCGCAGTAAATTTCAAAGCTTTATGGCGCTGGCGGTCGTCGGCTTTCTCTGTCAGTCCGCGGTGGTGGTCCTGCTTCTTTTATTTACCCACAGCCCGGCTTTCACCACAAGGCTGATCCATAGCTGCGTGTGGGTTCTGACAAAGCTCCATATTGTGAAAAATCCGAGGCAGGCCGATGAGAAGGTAAAAAGCCAACTGGAATTTTACCTGAAAAACAACAGGGCCATGCTGGGGGACCGGCGGATGAAAGGAAAAGTGTACGCCTACACCGCGGTTCAGCTTACCGCCGTTTTTGCGGTGCCTTTTTTTATCTATAAGGCTTTTCACAGTCCCGGCGCACCATTTGTGGATATGGTGGCGGCACAGAGCTTTGTCACCATGATTTCCACCTATACGCCGCTGCCGGGTGCCGCGGGGGCGGCGGAAGGCAGTTTTTTGGTTATTTTTCAGATCTTTTTCGGGCAGGATATTCTTCATCAGGCCATGCTGCTTTGGCGGTTTACGGCTTATTATTCCTGTATCATCGTCGGGGCGTTTTTTGCCGGGCTGGACCGGAAAAGCGGGAAGCGAAGCCCGCATGGAAAATCTTTATAATATCAATTTTATCATGGGAGGGGGCAGGCATCGGGGTTCCCGTACGCTGCGGCGCAGGAAACGGGACAGGCCCGGTGCCGTGTTGAATGAAGGACGGTTTTTTCAGGGTGGCGGCGGCGACGCCGTCCATTAAGGTTGCCGACTGTGAATATAATAAGAACCAAATTCTCAATCAGATGCGCGAGTGTGAAAAGCGCGGAGTGGCCGCGGTGGTTTTCCCGGAGCTTTGCCTGACCGGGTACACCTGCGGCGATCTGTTCCGCGACCGCACGCTGATTTCCGCCGCGCAAAAGGCGCTTGGCGAACTTCTGGAGCAGACCCGCGGGATGAACCTGCTCGCGGTGATCGGGCTTCCCGTTCCTGTCGGAGCGGACCTTTACAACTGCGCCGCGGTTATCTGCCGCGGGAAGCTGCTGGGGCTGCCTGCAAAGAGCAGCATTCCGAATTACAGCGAGTTTTATGAAGCCAGGCATTTCACGCCCGCGCCCGCGTACGCGGAAACCCGCTTCTGCGGCGAGACCGTTCCGCTGGGAAACAGCCTGATTTTCCGGTGCGAAAGCGCGCCGGAACTGGTGGTCGGCGTGGAAATCTGTGAGGACCTGTGGACCTGCTGTCCGCCGTCCGCGCAGCTGGCGCAGTGCGGGGCGACTCTGTTGCTGAACCCGTCGGCAAGCGACGAAATTATTGGAAAAGCGCCTTACCGGCGCAATCTGGTCAGCGGGCAGTCCGCGCGGCTACTCGCTGCTTACGCTTACGCCGACGCCGGAGAGGGAGAGTCTTCCACCGACCTGGTGTACTCCGGGCACAATGTGATTGCCGAAAACGGGACGGTTCTTGCCGAATCGAAGCTGTTTACGACGGGGCTGACCGTGGCGGACGTCGACCTGCAGCGCATGCTTCAGGAACGTCTGCGCACTACAACATGGTCAAACGCGGGTGAGGCATATGAGGTCGCTTTTGACATGGATATGCCCGATCCTGAGCTGGAGCGGAAATTCCCGGCGCTTCCCTTTGTGCCGGACGATACCAAAGATTTGAGCGAGCGGTGTGAAATGATCCTGAACATGCAGGCTGCTGGCCTCAAGACGAGGCTGAAGCACACCGGCTCCAAATGCGCGGTGATCGGCGTTTCGGGCGGGCTGGATTCCACGCTTGCCCTGCTTGTCATTGTGCGCGCGTTCGACCTTCTGAAGCTGGACCGCAAGGGGATTCTGGCGGTCACGATGCCCGGCTTCGGCACGACGAAGCGGACCAAAGGCAATGCCCAGCGCCTTTCCGGAATGCTGGGGGTCACCCTGAAGGAGATTTCCATCGGGGAATCGGTATCCAGGCATTTCGAGGATATCGGCCACGATCCGAATGTGCGCGACGTCACTTATGAGAACGCGCAGGCACGCGAACGCACGCAGGTCCTGATGGACTTGGCGAATCAGTGCGGAGGGCTGGTCATCGGCACGGGCGACCTTTCGGAGGTCGCGCTCGGCTGGGCCACCTATAATGGCGACATTATGTCCATGTACAGCGTGAACTGCTCCATCCCAAAAACGCTGGTGCGGCATCTGGTGCATCACGCCGCCATCAACAGCGGCAAAGAGCTGTGCGCACTGCTGGAGGACGTGTTGGACACCCCTGTCAGCCCGGAGCTTCTCCCGCCGGAAAACGGGGTCATCGCCCAGAAAACGGAAAATATTGTCGGCCCTTACGAGCTGCATGATTTCTTCCTGTACTACATGCTTCGCTTCGGGTTCACGCCCGCGAAGATTTACCATATGGCGCAGAGCGCGTTTGCCGGGACCTACGACGGCGCGACAATTAAAAAATGGCTGACGACTTTTTACCAGCGGTTTTTTACGCACCAGTTCAAGCGCTCCTGCCTGCCGGACGGCCCGAAGGTCGGCAGCGTCACGCTGTCCCCTCGCGGGGACTGGCGGATGCCCAGCGACGCTTCTTCCGCTCTCTGGCTCAGGGAGATCGAATCGCTGTAATCATTCAGAGATTCCCAAAGTATTTCTCGAAGATACGATACCATACCACTGCGGTTTTCATTGACGAGGAGATACGCAAACTGGGATTAAACTCCCTCAGTCAGGCTTCGCCTGCCAGCTCCCTCACAGAGGGAGCCTTAATAAGCGGACCCTTGCCTCCCTCCGTGAGGGAGGTGGCGCGCTAGGCGCGTCAGAAGGAGTTCCATAAATACGAAACAACAAATCCCCTTTCCAACCGCTCGGCGGCATTGGAAAGGGGATTTTTATGACAATTTTATTATAACAGGGACATCGAGCTGTCCGTGTCGGAGGACGTGAAACCCGAAAGATCGGAGGACGTCATCTGGGTGGTGCTCATCTGCATCTGCGCGATAAAAAGCTGCAGGAACGCGAGATAATCGTCATAGGTGAAAGAGGTGCCGGACACGCCGGCTCCGGAGGAAACAGACGAAAGGGCTCCGGCCGGCAGGGAGTCGGACGACGGGGAACCGGTCAGCGCCGAAAGGCCCGTCAGTCCCGTTCCGGCAATGGAAGTGTTCAGAAGCGAGCTTAAACCGGAAAGCGCGTCGGTCGGCGCGGAAACGCCCCCGCCCGCTTCGTTCAGTACTTTGGAAATATAAGCCTGCGTCTCTTTGAACGGAGGAATTCCGCCGTACTTGGCAACGTTGCCGCTGCCCGCGTTGTAGGCCGCGAGCGCCAGCTTGGTATCGCCGTCGTACCGGTCAAGCATCTGGCTCAGGTATTTTGCCCCGCCCATGATGTTCTGCTCCGCGTCAAGGGGATTTTCCACCCCCAGCGAGGCGGCGGTTCCCGGCATCAGCTGCATCACGCCCTGCGCGCCGCAGCTTGAAACGGCGTCCGCGTCAAATCCGGATTCCACCTTGGCAACCGCTTTGAGCAGGTTCGCCGGGAGATTATATTTCTGGGCGGCGGTCTGGAAGATATCGTCCATGCCGCCCTTTTTCTGTCGACTGTCCTCTGCGCCGATCGCGTTTTGCAGCAGATTGGAAAATACGGAGGCCGGCGCGCTTTTGTTAACCGCTGCATTTGTGCGGTTCAGAGCGGATATTTGATGATAGTAACCGGAAAGAATACGATTGTCCATGATCATGCTCCACAATTTATTTTCCTGATATTGGAATCTTTATTTATCATAACGTATTTTGTCGAAAAATCCAACCTTTTTAACTAAAAAATAATTTTTTTCTGATAAAGCGGTTCCCATGTGCGGAAAAACTCTTTACGGGCGCTGAAAAATCGAATCGGATTCGTATATTTTGCGGGCTGGATTGGCAGAATATTTTTTAAAGGAGGTGCCGAGATGACAATATCAAAAGGGGAATACAAAAAGCTGGCGGATAAAGCTTCGCCCGGTACAACATACGTGAAAAATACCATTCTCGCGTTTGTGGTCGGCGGCGGTATCTGCACACTCGGACAGGCACTGGTTAACCTGTACATGAACTACGGGCTGGAGCTCAAGGACGCGCGCGCATGGGTTTCCATCAGCTTAATCGCGCTCAGCGCGCTGCTGACTGCGCTGAAAATCTACGACAATATCGCAAAGCACGCCGGAGCCGGTACGCTGGTGCCGATTACGGGATTCGCCAATTCGATCGTTGCTCCCGCCATGGAGTTTAAAAGTGAGGGCTATGTCATTGGAATGGGCGGAAAAATGTTCGTCATCGCAGGTCCGGTGCTGGTTTACGGAATCGCGGCTTCGATCTTATACGGCCTGATTGTATGGTTTTTCCATTTATACTAAGATGAGGAGGAATGGCTATGCCTACCCGAATCGGCAAATATACGCTTGAACTGACCAGTAAGCCCGTGATTCTCGGTTCTGCCTCGGTTGTCGGAAAAAAAGAGGGCGAAGGGCCGCTTGGGCAGTATTACGACCAGTGCCACAACGACACGACGCTGGGGGAGTCAAGCTGGGAAAAAGCGGAAAGCCGCCTGCAGAATGAGGCGGTCGTGCTTGCGCTGGAAAAAGCAAACCTAAAAAATTCAGATGTTGACTGCATTTTGGCGGGGGACCTGCTGAATCAGTGCATTTCCTCCACCTTCGGACTGCGCAGCCTGAATATCCCGTTTCTCGGGCAGTTCGGCGCCTGCTCCACCATGGCGCAGACGCTGGCGATCGCTTCTTTATTCGCAGAGTCCGGCGCGGCGCGGCGGGCGGTCGCGGTGACCTCGTCCCATTTCTGTTCCGCAGAGCGCCAGTTCCGGTTTCCGCTGGAATACGGCGGGCAGCGGACGCCCACGGCCCAATGGACGGCCACGGCGGCGGGGGCGATTGTGATGGGTTCCCCGCAGCAGAAGCAGGAGGGGCAGGTTGTCGTGGATTCCGTCACCTTTGGACGGATCACCGACTTCGGCATCAAGGACGCGGCAAACATGGGGGCCGCCATGGCCCCGGCGGCGGCGCAGACGCTGATCGATTATTTATCGGACACCGGCGCTTCACCAAAGGATTTTGACCTGATCCTGACGGGGGACCTCGGAAGCATCGGCAGCGACCTGATGGAAAAGCTGCTGATGAAGGACGGAATCGATATCAGCGCCGTACACAATGACTGCGGGCTGATGATCTACGATATTGAAAAGCAGGACGTCCACGCGGGCGGTTCCGGCTGCGGATGCTCCGGAGCGGTGCTGTGCTCCTATATCTTGCAGCAGATGCTGGCCGGAAAGCTGCACAAGGTGCTGTTCCTGGGGACAGGCGCGCTGATGTCGCCCACCTCTTCACAGCAGGGGGAAAGTATCCCGGGCGTGGCGCATCTGGTCCTTTTGAAAGCATGACGCAAAAACAAGGGCGGCTCATAGCCGCCCCTGTTGTTTTTTAACCGATGAATTTTTCCAGAGGGGAGATATCAAGACCGGAACAGGTGCGCAGAAAACCGTAGAGCTGCTCCGCAATCAGCCGGTTTCCGCCCGGGGTGTCACTTTCCACGTTTAGCGGCATCAGCGGGTCGTGCACGCTCAGGCGCAGCAGGAACCAGCCGTCTCCGTTCTCTTTCCCGAAGGAAATGCGGATGCCCTCGCGGTTGTCGGGCGCAATCTGCCAGCCCGGCTGCTGTTTGGCGTAAGCCTCCAGATCGGAAATGATCCGGCTGCCGCATTCCCGGAAATTCTCTTCCAGAATCGGGAAGCGCAGCTCGGCGGCCTCCGCCGGTTCCGCCAGCGGCAGAAGCAGGCTTTCCAGTGTCTTCCCCTGCGTGCGCAGCTGTGCCATTTTAATAATGATCTTTGTCACCAGATACGCGCCGTCATCCAGAAAATAATTTTCACGCAGGGCGGCGTGGCCGGAGGTCTCAATGGCCAGCGGGCAGTTGACGCCCGCTTGGTTCAGCCGGATCGCCTCGTTGATGACGTTTTTATAGCCTCTTTTAAAACGGTGGTGCTTTCCGCCCAGCGTTTCTTCAATATAGCTCTTGAGTCCGCTGGAAGTAATGGAGTCCGTTACGATGGTGCCGCCCGCGTTGCCTTCCAGCGCAATCGCGGATGCGATGGCTACCAGCCGGTTGCGGTTGATTTCATCCCCCTTTGCGTCCACCGCTCCGCCGCGGTCCACGTCGGTGTCGAAAATCACGCCCATGTCCGCTTTCGCGGCAACGGTCGCCGCACACACGGACTGCATGGCGGCCTCGTTTTCCGGGTTGGGGATATGGTTCGGGAAGGTGCCGTCCGGCTCCAGAAACTGGCTGCCGTCGGTATTTGCGCCCAGCGGGGCCAGAACGTCCCGCGCGTAGAAGCCGCCCGCGCCGTTGCCCGCATCCACCACGATTTTAAATCCCGCAAGCGGATGCTCGTAGTCCGCGGCATACACGCCGGATTTGATTTTTTCTCTCAGGTTCGCGCAGTACCGCGCCATATAATTGACCTTTTCCACTGTTCCGGAGCCGGGAAGGGGTCTTCCGCCTTCCTGCGCGTGCAGCAGAATCTGCTCGATATCCGGCGCGTCAAGGCCGCCGCTTCTGGTGAAAAATTTCAGTCCGTTGCGGTTGAAGGGGTGATGGCTTGCCGTAATCTGTATGGAGCCGTCGCAGCCGAGGTCGACTGTGGTCATAAACATGGAAGGGGTGGAGGCCAGCCCGCAGTCCAGCACACGCACGCCTCCTCCGGTGAGCGAACGGGTCACCGCCGCCTGAATCCGGTCGGCGGAAATGCGGGAATCATGCCCTACGGCGACGGTCAGCATCGAAGCGTCCTTTTTGGTAAAGGCTTCGAGCCACAGGACAAAGCCCGCCGCCATTTTTTCAATATTTTCATCGGTAAGGCTGACTTCCTGCCCCGGTACTCCTTCGCTGGCCACTCCGCGGATATCGGTGCCGCTCTTAAATTGTTTCCAATACTTTGTAAGCATCAATCTGTCCCCTTTATGCTGTTATTTGGTTTTATTATAAGCGATTCAGGGGTATTTGTAAACGAGGTGTTCACGATCGGAAATTTAATTACAATCAGTAATATTTATAAAATATACAACAAAGGGGAGAACGAAGTGCACGCATTGGACGGTGTTTCCCTGTCCATAGATGAGGGTGAATTCGTCGCTATCGTCGGCCAGTCCGGCTCGGGAAAATCGACCCTAATGAATATTTTGGGCTGTCTGGATACGCCGACCATGGGCGAGTATTATCTGGACGGAGAAAACGTGGCTGGGCTGAACGAAAAACGGCTGACACAGATCCGTAACTGCGAGCTTGGATTCGTCTTTCAGGGGTTCAATCTGATCAGCGGATTGGACGCGCTTGAAAACGTGGAGCTGCCCCTGCTTTACCGCGGGATCCCAAAATCCGGACGCCGCGCCCT
>UREO01000003.1 GCA_900546895.1 uncultured Oscillospiraceae bacterium | reverse complement strand
CCTGTATGTGGGCAGAAGGAAGAACGCGCTCGATCATCTGGACGCGGCGTATGAAAACGGCTTCAATCCCTTTGCGACCGGCTGCCATGCGATCATTGCGGACGGCTTGAAAGGAACCGACGAGGCTCTGGTCCCGATCGACGGCGAATATGTCAAGGAAGCCAAAATCGGCCGCGCGATGATGGACGCCGATATTTTCCTCACCTTGACCCATTTTAAGGGCCATGAGTCCACCGGCTTCGGCGGCACGCTGAAAAATGTGGGAATGGGCTGCGGTTCCCGTGCGGGAAAAATGGAGATGCACAGCGCGGGCAAGCCGATTGTGGATAAAGAGCTTTGCAGAAGCTGTGGAATGTGCCGCAAGAACTGCGCGCAAGACGCGATTTCCTTTGATGAAAACAAAAAAGCGCAGATTGACCACGATAGGTGCGTCGGCTGCGGCCGCTGTATCGGCGCCTGCAATTTCGACGCGGTAAACCCCATGGGCGACGAAACGAACGATATTCTGAACTGCAAAATTGCGGAATACGCGTATGCTGTTTTAAAGGACCGTCCGCAGTTCCATATCAGCCTTGTGGTGGATGTTTCCCCGTACTGCGACTGCCACGCCGAAAACGATATCCCGATCGTTCCGGATGTCGGCATGTTTGCTTCCTTTGACCCGGTGGCACTGGATGTTGCCTGTGCGGACGCGGTCAACCGCCAACCCGTTCTCAGCGGCAGCATCCTGTCGAAAAAGCCGCACGACCATCACGACCATTTTACCGACACGCATCCGGAAACCAACTGGAAAAGCTGCATCGATCACGCTGTAAAGATCGGTTTGGGCAGCCGGGAATATGAATTGATTACAGTAAAGTAAGCTGCTTTTCGGTTTGCCGATGAAATTGTGCAGCTGCAATTTGCGGGAAAAATTCCATATATTTAAGCCGTATCGGTTTTTGCCGATGCGGCTTTTCTGCGCTTTGGGATGCCGTATAAATCTTTTCATTTTCATCAATACTAAATAGGCGGTACAATATTCATGACGGGAAGGGGAAAAAGATGGACAATAACAAAAACAGAAGGAAAGACAGGGAAAAGAGCAACCCGGAGCTGAGAAAGATGAAGCCCCGGGAAAATGCGGACGCTGGGATAATAGACGGCCGCAAACTGGGCATGCATGACGGCAGACATGAAAAAAACAGCAACGAGGGGAAGAAAAAATGAATACAATGCTTTGCAGCGTATCGGGAATTCAAAATAAAGAGTGCAAAACCCAAATCAAAAACGCGCTGGATAAAATCAAAGGAGTTCAGGAAGTCGGTGTAAACCTGACGACCGGTTCGGTCAAGGTGGAGTACAACGAGCCTGCGACAGAAAAGGAGATCAAGAGCTGCATTGAACACACCGGCTTTAAAATCGAATACGAATAAGGCGGAAAGGGGATTTCAATGAGTCAGACACAGAAGAACAAGAAAAACGGCAGCGATAAGAAACAGGCAAAAACGGATAAAAAGCACATTAAGCATGACCCTCAGGCTGAGAGTGCCAGAGCAAAATTCGGCAAAGATGGGTAGAGCAGATACGGGAACTGACGTTCTCTCCATAAGAGGGAATGTTGTAAAACAGCCCAAAAAACCGGGGCAGCCAACCCGAAAGGGGCAGGCACTCCGGCTTTTTTGCTTTAAAATTAAGTTGTGAACACCAATCAAAATGGGAACCGGCCGCATCGGTTATGCCAAAACAGACCCAAACGCTGGCTTTATGCACAGGAAGAAAAATCATCCGCGCAACGGGAAGCCCGGCATGGAAAAGGCATAGGGACAAGAAAACAATTTCAGCTGCGTTCAAAGGTTCAGTTGTCTTTTTCATTATTGTCTTCTGGCAAATCACTAGGGGTCTCTTCCTGAGGCCTTTCCAACCATTCGGCGGCAAGGGTCTGCTGGATTTTGTTAAAGTCAGGCGGGCTATTCTTTCTGAATCTGTTTTTCATCAAGTATTCCTCTTTCCGGGACTGTATATCCAATCTAATAGAATGCGACTTCCACTGTTAAGCAGAAGCCGCAGTTTATTCTTCCAGGATTCCGATCTCATCACGAAGATCGCTTATGATAGGACCGAGAAGAATCATTCGTTTCAAATCTTTTGATTTTTTGGCTTCCTGATAGCAGACATTATATACCCTTAATTTGCTTTTCAGAACTGCTTTTGCATTATGGTTCATACAGACCCTCCATCACTTCATTTGTTTACATAATACACCAAAGATGTGTACTTGATATGAACACGCTGGGCAAGAAAAAGGCCGCCCCGGTAAAGGAGCGGCAAAATATAAACTCTCATCTGGGAACATTGTAATTTGTCTGCCGCCTATTGGTGCGGTAATCCGCACCAATCAGCAAAGCAGTAAAAGGAGACTAATAATAATCTATGCTGCACAAGACAGAAAAATTACTAAAAATTATAAATTCGCTTAGGCTACGCGAACGTTAGCGGCACGCAGTTTGCGGCTGTCCTTGGGATCGGTCTCAACGTCGTAGGAAACCTTTTGGCCTTCCATAAGACTCTTGAAGCCATTGCTAATGATACTGGAGAAATGCACAAAGACATCTCCACTTCCGTTATCGTTGGAAATAAATCCAAAGCCTTTTGATTCGTTAAACCATTTTACCGTACCGTTATTCATAAACAGGTACCTCCATAAATTTATTAGCATCCATTGTCGTAAAAAAACTCACACCTTTTGTAAATCATCACAATGTGAATGGCTTACAAAAAATGTGAGACATTTCGTACACTTAGAATACTGATTAAATATACCATGAATTCAAAAAAATGTCAAGAAGAATTTTACAATTCAAAAAAATGAAAAGAAAAATCAAAAATGGACAGCGAAAAAGCCCAGCTTTCACCGGACTTTTTCGACAGCATTTTGTACTTGAAAATTACCAGTCCGATTTGTTCATGGTCAGGATGACCTCGCGTCCCTGATAGGTGGCCGTCAGGCCGGCGTTTTTCCCGGCGTTCGGAGAGACGGTGCCGACGGAGACATAATTGTCCGGTGTAGCGATCTCAACGTAGGTGGAACCGACGATCCGGCCGTTGTACCAAAGCTGTACCTGTACCTGCCCCTCTTGGCCGTTGGAGGAAAAAACACCGTTCTGGTCAATGCTTCCGAAGCTGAAATCGGACAGCGCCCAGCTTAGCCCGCTCTTGGGAAGGGCGGTCGGAGCACCCGAGAAATCCAGCCCCTTCGCTGTGATCGGAACGATGGATTTCGGGGAATAGGTTTTGTCGTAAGGCGTCAGCGCGGCGGAAACAAAGACGCCGTCCGGCTTCGGATTAGAGAGAAAGAGCCATGAATTGGCTACGGCGCGCTCCCATCCGTCGGAAGGGTGGTTCCTTACGGTCAGCGCGGTTTCTCCGGGAATTCTGGTCATCAGGGTAGACGAGCCGCCGCCGTCCAGGTTGCCGGCCCACACCGCTCCCAGGTCCTTCATCAGCTGCGCGGTCTGCTGCAGCGTCAGCCCGTGGGAATACGGGTCCTTTCTGCCATCCACCAGCAGGAAGAAAACGGAATTGTCACTGCGAACGCCCACGGCGTTGCGGGGGGCAAGCGTGGACGTCAGGTCCGCGTTGACGACGATGCCGCCGTCGACCAAAATACTGTGAATGCCCAGCGCCTGCTGGATATTTCCCTTGTTGGCTTCGTAAATCTGACGGTCGCCGTAAATCGGGTAGCCGTCTTTTTTAACGCCGAAAAACTTCCACCAGGTGCGCACCGGCGCATAGGAATGGATTTCGGTTCCGTCCTTGACCACTACGCCCCACGGGTCACCCGTGCTCATATTGTACATATCCGCGTTGATGGCGGCAACCACCTGTTTTCCATTTTGGATCGCGGCGCCCGCCTGATTCCTTACGGTGGCCATACCGATCTTCGTTCCGTCGTGCGGAGTGCCTGCCGCAAGGGTCACGCCGGCCTGCTGCGGATTATACTCCATGGTAAAGCAGGTCAGCCTTTTGCCGGCCTGATCGGTGTATATAAATTCCTTCTGGGTGAGTCCGTACGCAACAGTGGTTTTGATCTCGTCCACCAGAGAGGACGCCGTGCTGATGGAAATATCCGGAGCGCCGAGGGCCTGCACTGGGCTTGCCGATGTGATTTGCAGGGCGGCCAGACAAAGAACCGCCGCGCAAACGATTCCTCTTTTCGCTTTTAATTTTGTTCTGATATTCATGAATTGATATCCCCTTCCGTGCGATCATAATACTTCTCTGTTTCCAAATCCTTCCGTCTGCTGGAAAATACGATTACAGCGATTCCATTTCAGTTTGAGAGACAGAATATGTTTCTCCCCCGCCGAAGGCGGGGGAGAAACGCAAACTTGTTGCAGAATCAACTGTAGATGCTGTAAATAATATTATATCCCATTTTCAATAGTGTTCTGTTAAAAATTTATTAATAGTTTCTGTCACTCGGGAAATAAGTCGTTTTTCTGATCTTCTTACACATCGTCATTTTCAGGGAATCCTGCTTTTCCTGTTGCCGGTATCCCAGATTTTCTCAAAGCATTGAAGCTTTTCGGCTAAATCACAGCCCGATTACCGACGTCTCCCAGCTCAAGGACAAAAAGATGATTGTCAACAACGTTTCCGCTGTCGTTCCCTCCTGTGACGCCGCACTGAAACCGGCCTACGGTGACTCCGTTTCCGCGGACGACGTGGTGATTGAGGGCGGAAAAATCCAGTAACGGAACACAAAAACAGCGCCGGTTTTTCCAGCGCTGTTTTTGTGTTATCTGTATATTTTGACTCTGTCTTCAAGGGGAAGGAAGGTCTTTTCATCGGGGGAAGCGGTGGGTTTGCCGAACGGCATTTGTGCGAGAAGCTTCCAGCTTTTCGGAATGTTCCAGCCCGCGGCGACCTTTTCGTCGATCAGCGGGTTGTAATGCTGAAGGCTTGCGCCGTAGCCGCTGGACTCAAGCGCTGTCCAGATGACAAGCTGTAGCATACCCGAGGATTGCAGCGACCAGATCGGGAAATTATCCTTGTAAAGCGGAAACTGCTCCTGCAGCCCGGTAACAATGCTCTGGTCCTCAAAATAAAGAACGGTGCCGTACCCGCCGCGGAAGGAATTGATTTTCTCTTCCGTAGAAGCGAAATTCTTCGCGGGGACAATGCCTCTTAAGATTTCCATTGTGATGTCCCAAAGCTTGTCGTGTTCCCTGCCGAAAAGAACGACCGTGCGCGCGCTTTGCGAATTGAAGGCGCTTGGGGTGTATTTCACGGCATCCTCAACCAGACTGACCATCTCTTCGTCGGAGAGAACTTTTTCTTTGCTGATTGCGTAATATGACCTGCGCTTTTTCAGGGCTTCCATAAAATCCCTTTTCATACAATTTTCTGCCTTTCTAATGTACCGTCAATTTCGTAATAGTGGGGAGGAATCTGCTCCGTTTATTCGCCGATGCAGCCGCTTGAAAATTCCATGGAGCAGCTGATTTCATCCGGAATTTCATATTCGTCCTGACGGTAAACCGGCTTTGCGTAGTTGTTTTCCTGAGCCGGACTCAATTTTTTATTACTATTCTTTTCATTCATAATAAGAACCTCCTGTTGATCCATTTTTTTCTGTAACTATAGTATAGCCTGTTATCGGTATTTAATCTATACGCAAAAGGTAGATTTTAGATGGGAAAAAACGTCCTCTTTTGTATAAAATAATAATAATTACTAATATTAAATTTATATCTTGCATTTTTATTCTCGCTATTATATAATAAAAATAACAGTGAAATTTAACCAATAAAAAATTATATAAAACAGGCCTGAACCCTCCATTGGGGCTCAGGCCTTATCTTTGCCTATTTTTCCGGGATGGCATGAAGGGTCATGGAAATGCGGGTGCCGATGTTTTCCCGGCTCAGAACCTCCAGATGCCCTCCGTGACGCTCTGCGATCCATTTCGCAATGGACAGCCCCAGCCCCGTTCCGCCCGTAGCCCTTGCGCGGGATTCGTCGGCGCGGTAAAAACGGTCAAAAATACGGGGGACCGCCTCAGCCGGAATTCCGATGCCTTCATCCTGTACCGTCAGTCTGGCACGGCCTTCTTCACCGGAAACGGAGATCGTAATCTTTTTCCCGGCGGGAGAGTATTTGATGGCGTTGTCCGTCAGAATCCGCAGCGCCTGTTTGATCAGCCCCGCGTCCGCGTTGATGAAAACGGGGGAGAGATGGGATTCGTACTCGTGCCCCGAGTCGATCATCTGTGTTTCCCGCAGCACCTCTGCGGCAAGGGCGGACAGGTCAAACCGTTCGATCTGAAGAGCCATGGTGTTGTTGTCGCCCCGGGCCAGAAACAAAAGCTGCTCCACCAGCGCTTTCATATTTGCGGTTTCGTCCTTAATGGCGTCAATGGATTCCTGCAAGGTTTTCGCATCGTTTTTTCCCCAGCGGTCCAGCAGGTTTGCGTAGCCCTGGATCACGGAAATCGGCGTTCTTAACTCGTGGGACGCGTCCGAAACAAAGCGCACCTGTGACCGGTAAGACTCGTTGATCCGGTCCAGCATCCCGTTGATGGCGGATGCCAGCGTTTTCAGCTCGTTCTGGGTTTCCCCCACCGCGATCCGTGTATCCAGTCTGGCGGCGTTGATTCCGTCCAGCTTGCCTGCCAGCGTTTCCAGCTGTTCGGGCGTCAACGCGTCGCCGGTGTTGAGGTTCCTCGCGGTTTCAGCCAGTTCTTCGATCGGCCGCAGCGTTCTCCGTATCACTCTGGCTCCGCGGGAAATCCCTCCCAGAAGCAGGAGCAGCTCCAGCACAAGAAGAATGAGAAAGGCGGATTCCATCATCCGGATGGCGGCGGCGTTTGTGACGGAAACCAGGTAGGTTTGCCCGCTGATTTCGGTCGAAACCCTGTAAACGGCGCCCTCCAGGTATTTCCCGAAAGAAAGCCTGGGCGCAGCCGGAAACACAACGCTGCGCACGCCCTTTGCTGTCAGCTTTGGAAAGCGGCTCTGCAGAAAGCCGGGAATTGCGAACCGAATCCCCTCCGGTTTTCCCTGATTTTCCGATACATTGATTCCCGCTTCGGCAAGCCATGCCCGATCCGACTGCGGGGGCAGCCCGTTTTTACTCAGAATTTCGGCGGCATTTCCCGCCGACTGCTCGCTAAGCATGGCGAGGCCCGTCGCGCACAGAATGCACAGGAGGATGTCGAGGGTGAGAAACAGGCTGAGAACGCGCAGAAAAAGTCTCGCGTTGAGCTTCAGGACAATGGAGAATTTGAATTTGTCGCCCAGCCGGCTGGCGGGGCTGCTGGCCGGCTCACTGTTCATCTTTCATCACATACCCCACTCCTCTGACGGTTTGAATCAGTTTCAGCCCGAAGACATCGTCGATTTTTCCGCGCAGATACCGCACATAGACGTCCACGGCGTTGGTCTCGCCCGTGAAATCGAAGCCCCAGACGTTTTCGAGCAGTGTTTCGCGGGAAATCACCAGTCCCTTGTTCTTCATCAGGTAATGAAGAAGGTCAAATTCCCGTTTGGTCAGTTCCACGGGAGTGCCGTTCACCGTAACGGTGCGCCGCGCGGTATCCAGCGTGACGCCGCAGCAGGAAAGCACCGTGCTTTCCTGCTGCGGAATTGTTTTTCTCAACGCGGTGCGGATTCTTGCGAGGAGCTCTTCAATGGCAAAGGGTTTGGTAATATAATCGCTTGCCCCGCTGTCCAGTCCGGAGACCTTATCCATTACACTGTCGCGCGCCGTCAGCATGATCACCGGTACGGAGGAGGTCCGGCGCAGCCTGCGCAGCACCTCCATTCCGCTCAGCTTTGGCAGCATGATATCCAGCAGAACGAGGTCGAACCTGCCGGATTCGGCAAGCTCAAGCCCCATTCTTCCATCAAATGCTTTCGTTGTGGCATAGCCCTCGTAGCCGAGCTCCAGCTCGACAAAACGGGCGATTTTTTCTTCGTCCTCAACAATCAGTATGTTCGCACCCATTGTCAGTCCTGCCGTTTCCCGTTATTTTTGGTTGATGGAATTCTTGATGCTTTCCGCGGCGTCAGCGGCGCTGTCCATAGCGTGGTTTACTGTGTCACCGCTGAAATTGGGGCCGCTGAAGCGGTAGCGCAGACCGAAAAACAACCCAATGACCATCAGCGGGATGGTTACCCAGAACGCGAAGATGAGAAGAAGCGCGAGAACGGAAACAGGGATGCACGCTTTGCTTTCCGGCCCTTTCAGAACTTCAAAATAGTTGGTGTTGCCTATGCGGATCAGCTTCATCAGAAATCTCCCGAACCTTCTCATCAGGGAAGAAAAAGATTCTCCGCCGTTATATTTCGGGTCTGCATACGCCCGGCCCGGTTCCGCGCCCGCCGCCGGATTCTGGTCCTCGGTTTTCGCGCTGCTGTAGTAGCCGCCGCCGGCCGGGGCTGTCACTTTTCCCTGTTTCTCCAGATAGATCAGTGCTTCCAGCAGGTCGCCGTTTGTCGCGTCCAATGCCGCTTTTGCCTCGTCATAGCTTACGTTTGTTTTTTCGCGCAGTTTTTCTACTTGCTCCAGTGTAGTCATAAAAATTTCTCCTTCGTTACTTTTGTTGGGATCCCTCATGCAAATCATATCTCAGATCGGTTTCTTTCAACTGAGCATGCTTGAATTCTAACAAATAAAACTTTAAAGGGAATTTGTCAAAAATTAAAATTACATTAAAATCATTTTATCCTATTTTAAGGCGTATTTCAATACGCCGCGCCGGGAATGTCCCGTCCTGTAAAACAGCCGCTTTTGCGTGGGCAGATACAATATAAATCGGCGATTTGATCCAGCGGCCGATATTCCCGGGATTTATGGAAAAACTGATAGGGTTTCATCCATAAAGAAAAGGAGGGACGACAGACAGCAATATGTATATTTACCAAAAATCCGAACCGGGAATCTGGGCGGTGGGATATTATACGGATTCCGGAACTTGGAAGCAGGAAAGCAAATGGAACAGCGCGGCAGAGGCTATGGAACACGCCCACAGCCTGAATGAAGGCGAAAATTCCGACGATACGGAAAACGCGAGGCTGAAAGGAAAAAGCTGAAATCTTATTTTCTTGAGGATGTGACAAATGTATTTTTGACCGTACATCGGAGAGAAAATCGTATGAACTGCATTTTATTTTAAAAATGGAGAAGATATAAATAGAAAGGAGGGACAATTATGAAAAAACAAATGGTTTTCCTGTTGATTATCACAGTTCTTATCATCTCCGTATTTTCCGGATGCCGGTATTTGCCGGGTGCGTCCAGCGGAGCAAATTTGAACAGCACGGTGTCCGGGGTTGTGTCGAAAGTGGAATCCGATACCAAAGATCTGGGCAGTCAGGTTTCCGAAGTGGTTTCCGACGTGCAGTCCGGCGGTCAGGGGCTTGTCAGTCAGGCCTCCGGAACGATTTCAGCGATAACATCCAGCAAGTAAATAAAATGATTGAAAATGCTGTTTACAGCTTAAGAACGCCCTCTCAGAAAAATTGAGAGGGCGTTCTGCAAACAGGATCATCACTTTCCATTTTATCAGAAAATGCTGAAAATCATAAATAAAAAGCAGAGGGCAAAAGCACTCTGCATCGGAAAATCAGTCGGTCGGGGAGTAAAAAAAGGTGCTGGCGTCTACAATCTTACACCAGCTTTGATGCTCCAGCACATGGATAATGTCGCTGCGTTTTACACCCTTTCCAAGGTCCTTTGTAATTTCGGAAATATGGATAAGCTTATTGGCATTCTGCTGAAAAACGACCAGAAGACGATCCGGCAGGTCGTCTGTTTTTGAAGCAATCCTTGCTTTTGGCGGTTTTGAGACGGCGCGGCATTCCGGGTGCTTTTTAAAATAAAGGACGCATAGGGTTCTGATGCGGCTGAACAGGATAGGGGAAATGCCGAGCAGCTCCGGCAGTTCTTCAAACCGGCAGTTCTTCAGGTCTGACATGCGCTTGTAATTGTGAAGCTCGCAGTAATCCAGAAATGGGGTATAGCTGTCACCACAAAATATTTCGTTAATTTCATCCATCGAATCAATCCTTTCCACTATGTGACACGGAAAATCATTATACTCGAAATGTTTTTTCGATACAAGGCTTGACTTTTGGCTCAAAGGTGCTTTGCGGGTCGGCCGGAGCCCTTGGATCAATTTCCAGTG
The DNA here is from genome assembly GCA_900546895.1 of uncultured Oscillospiraceae bacterium. GTDB lineage: Bacteria > Bacillota > Clostridia > Oscillospirales > Acutalibacteraceae > Caproiciproducens. The sequence continues at coordinate 17,515 of UREO01000003.1, read as the reverse complement.
GCTGCAAAAAGCAATCCCCTGCGGTTCGCGGGCTGCAACTTTGTTTCTTGAAAATGATGTCCTGTTAGAATATACTAAATACAGAGGAGAAAAGGTCATATGGAAAATGGTAATTCAGAAATTGAACGGATCAAATACGTTCAGCGAAAATGCGATGGATGAGGAGCATTCATCTGAATGGGAGGAAAAAATATGCTGGTAATAGGCATCGATATCGGGGGAACGAAATGTGCCGTCAATCTGGGAGAACTGTCGCACAACGGCGCCGATGTCTTACATAAGTGCGAAGTCAGGAAAACAGCGTCGTATTCCCCGGCGGAAATGCTGGAAGCTTTGGCGCGGGACGCTCGTTCCTGTGTGGAAAAAGGAAACGGGCAAAAAATCGAGGGAATCGGGATCAGCTGCGGGGGTCCGCTGGACAGCCGGACGGGGACCATCCTTTCCCCGCCGAATCTGCCGGGCTGGGACAGGATTCGTGTTACGGAGTATTTTCAGCGGGAAACCGGGATTCCCGCCTGGCTCTGCAATGACGCCAACGCCTGCGCCCTCGCGGAGTGGAAGCTGGGCGCGGGAAAAGGAACGTCGAGCATGATCTTTATCACCTTTGGTACAGGGCTGGGGGCAGGCCTGATTCTGGACAACCGCCTGTATGCCGGCGCCTGTGACATGGCGGGGGAAATCGGCCATATCCGCCTTTCGGACTACGGGCCGGTGGGCTACGGAAAAATGGGGTCGTTCGAGGGCTTTTGCAGCGGCGGGGGGATCGCCCAGCTGGCCCGGTCCACGATCCGGGAAGAGTATCAAATGGGCCGGAAATCGGAGCTTTGCGGGAGCCCGGGGGACCTTGGGCGGATAACGGCGGCACAGGTCGGAACAGCCGCGAAAGACGGCGACCCGCTGGCAAGGCAAATTTTAAAGAGGGTTGGATTACAACTGGGGAAGGGTCTGTCCGTTCTCATGGATATTCTCAACCCGGAGTGCATTGTGATCGGAAGCATTTTTGTGCGGAACTACGACGAAATCTGGCCTTACGCACAGGAGGTAATCGAACGGGAAACGCTCCCCGCGGTCCGCGAAGCGTGCAGAATCCTGCCGAGCCGGCTTTCGGAATCGGTCGGGGATATCGCCGGCTTAGTTGTCGCCGGTTATCACTTGGGATGGGAGGAATGAACATGAAAGAACGTACGCTGGAATTTTGCCGGCAGTTTTTTGACCGGCATCAGGATTTGCTGCCTTTGCAGGAAAATATCCGCCGTGTCTGCGAAACCCTCGTGGGGGTGTATCGCAGCGGAGGAAAGCTTTTGGTCTGCGGCAACGGGGGAAGCTGCGCGGACGGCGACCATATCGTCGGCGAGCTGATGAAGGGCTTTCTGCTGAAAAGGCCGCTGGACCCGGACACACAGAGGAAGCTGAAGGAAGATTTCGGAAAGGAGGGGTCCCTGTTGGCGAAAAAGCTGCAGGGAGGCCTTCCTGCCATTTCGCTGAACGCCCATGCCGCGCTGCTGTCGGCTTTCAGCAACGACGTGGACCCGGAGCTGGTTTACGCACAGCAGGTGATGGGCTACGCGAAAAAAGGGGACGCGGTCATCGGAATCAGCACTTCGGGCAACGCGGCCAATGTGGCCTACGCGCTGATGGCGGCGAAAACGGCGGGCGCGGTATCGGTTGCCCTGACCGGGCGGGACGGCGGGAGGATCGCCCCGCTTGCCGACTGCAGCCTGATTGTCCCCGCGCAGGAAACCTACCGCATTCAGGAATATCATCTGGCTGTTTACCATTTGATCTGCGCGGTCGTTGAGTCGGAGCTGTTTTCTTGCTGACGGTCATTTTCAAGCGGACAGAAGGAGGAAGGTATGATAAAGGTCATTATAGCGGATGATGAGGAAAACGTATGCCAGCTGATCCGCGGTCTGATCGACTGGGATTCGCTGGATATGGAAATCGTGGGAATTGCGCATAACGGCGTGGAAGCGCTGGACATGGTGGAAAAGCTTCTGCCCGATCTGATGATTACGGATATTCGCATGCCGGGCTACGACGGGCTGGAAATGATCCGGCGCGCCACAAACGTCAAGCAGGATCTGGACTTTATTATTATCAGCGGATACCATCATTTCGAATATGCGCAGAACGCAATCAAGTACGGGGTGAGCGACTACCTTTTAAAGCCGATCAGGAAGGAAGATTTTCTGGCCTCCCTCAACAAGATGCGCGACCGGTACCTGAAGCGCACGGAGCGGCTGAACAATGAGGAGCAGCTGAAGAAACGCCTGAAAAACGACGTGAACAAGCTGCGCACGGGCCTGTTTACGGAACGGCTGCTGAAAAAGGGAATGACCACGCAGGACCTGACGATAGAAGAGGTCAACGAAAGCTATCATTACGCTTTTCAGCCGGGACTGTTTCAGGTCTGCGCGGTAAAAATCGACTGCGGATTTGAAGACGAGTACAACAACACCATTCAGATTCTGGAAGAAACGATCATGAGGATTTTGAATACGCAGCTGCGAGAGCTGTGTTTCGATATGGAAATGGATTTGGACGACAGCATTACTTACTGCGTTTTAAATTATGGCCCGGAAAACAGAAAGACCGTGCGAAAGCAGATCAAAGCGGTCTTTGACGAGCTGATGGTACAGAAGACCTCATTTGAACAGCACGACTTTACCATCGGCGCGGGCAGCGTGGCGGAAGACATCGGCGAACTGAAAGAAAGCTTCCGGGCGGCCCGGTACGCCGTGGGGCAAAGGCTGATCGAGGGTACGGGCAGGCTGATTGAGGACGTAACCGTACATAAGAACCCACAGCGGGTGGACGTTCTGCTGGCGGAGCTGAATAAAACGATGGGCGCGGCGGTGGAAGTGCTGAAAAAAGACGCCGTGCTGAACTGTATCTCCGAATTAAAAAAGCAGATCGTGACGGAAAACCTGAGCGGAGCGGAAATTTTCTCTCTGGTCAAACACGTCTGTGAAATGTACCTGCTCCACCTTCGCAATAACCAGATTCAGATCCAGTACGGGCAGGAATTTTACGAGAAATTCTGCATTCACGCGGCCCGTTGCAGTTCCATTGATCGGCTGTTTGAATACCTGTCCGTCATGGTGGGCGAATCTATGGAAGTGATTATTGAGGAAAAAGAGCAGGCGGACACCAGACCGATCCGGGTGGCAAAGGAATATCTTCAGGAAAATTTCAGCAAGCCGATTACGCTGGAGGAAGTCAGCGGGATCGTTGGATTCAATCCCACCTATTTCAGCACGCTGTTTAAAAAGGAAACCGGAAACAATTTTGTGAATTACCTTTCCGAAATCCGTATGAACCGGGCGAAAGAACTTCTGCGGGAATCCAATCTGACCGTTGCCGCCATCTGTGAGCAGGTGGGCTACAGCGACCTCAAAAATTTTACCAAAAGCTTTAAAAAAAGTGTTGGGTTAAAGCCGAACGAGTACCGAAAACTTTACTCTTGATCCGGGGGCTGATGAAATGAAAATACAAAAATTAAGGTATCTTTCCTGCCGGGCCGCCTGGATGTTCCTATTTCTGTTTGTGCTTCTGCTGGCCTTTCTGACCGTTTTTACGGCGACTGCCGTTCAGGAGGGACTCCCTCTCTTTTTTGCCGTCGCCGGGTATGCTGTGCTGGGTGCGGCGGCATATGTTTTTCACCATTGGATTTACCGGCCTTATCTGGAAAGCGCAAAGGTTCTTCGCCTGTTTTTAACGGGATATACCATCGACGCCCTTTTTGACCAGAAGGTGCTGCTGAGTCCGGAAATGGAAGAAATGACCCGGAAAGTGGAACAGATCATGAATACGGACGAGCTGGTGAACGCGACCAAAAAGCAGGCGCAGTACCTCGCCCTGCAGAATCAGATCAACCCCCACTTCCTTTACAATACGCTGGAGGGAATCCGCGGCGAAACGCTGAACGCCGGTCTTGAAAACGCATCGAAAATGACGGAAGCGCTGGCTACCTTTTTCCGCTATACCATTTCCAACGTGGAAAATCTGGTGACGCTGGAGGATGAGCTCACCAACGTCAACAATTACTACATCATCCAGCGCTACCGCTTCGGGGAAAGGCTGAACCTCAGCGTGGAATACGACCCGGAAAACGAAAGGGAAATTCTGTCCTGGAAGCTGCCGAAGCTGACCCTTCAGCCGATTGTGGAAAATGCGATTTACCACGGAATCGAGCGGAAAATCGGGGACGGCAATGTGAGCATCAAAATCGAAACGACCGCGACCCGGCTGATTATCACGATCTCCGACAACGGAATCGGCATGACGGAGGAACGGCTCAGGGAGATCGACGACAAGCTGAGCCGCACGATTCTGGATTACATCAAGCCGGACAGCGAAGCCCACGGCGGCATCGCCGTTGTCAATGTCAACAACAGAATCAAGCTCCTGTTCGGCGAGGAATACGGAATCTGCATGTATAGCACGCTGAACGTGGGCACGGATGTGGAGATTACCCTGCCGCTGGTGAAAAAGGATACGGGAAAATAAAATGAAGAATGAAATTTTAAGGCTGGAAAGGGTCACCGTCATCCGGGACGAGGTGACCCTGCTGGACAATTTTAACCTGCATATTTTTCAAGGCGAAATCATGGGGCTGGTGTGCATCAACGCGAACGGCAAGGAACCTCTTATTCAGCTTATCAGCCAGAATCTGCCCATCCATTACGGCCGCGTTTATTTCAACGAGGTGCTTGTGAACAATTACCGGCACAGCCCGATGACGATGAACAAGGTGGCCGTCATCGAGCAGAAAAGCAGACTGATCGAAGATCTGAGCGTTGCCGACAACGTTTTCGTTCTGCGCAGGGGATTTCGGAAATACGTCATCAGCCCCCGCGTTCTGAACGAACAGTTCCGTCAGTTTGCGCAGGAAATCGACGTCGATATCGACGGTCGGGAGCTGGTGGCGCATTTAAGCCCTTACCAAAAATGTGTCGTGGAGCTTCTTCGCGCCGTCATCATGGGCGCGAAGCTCATTGTCATCAGGGATGTCAGCAACTGTATCGGCGCGGCGGACTTGATCCGGTTTCACGAGCTGCTCCGGCATTACTGCGGGAAGGGTTTTTCCTTTCTGTATATCTGCAACCATCACGAGGAAGCGTTTAAAATCTGCACCCGAATGTCGCTGATGAAGGACGGAAAAATTCTGCGGGTGTTTGATCGCAACCAGTTTCAGAACGACAATATTGTTCCGTACTATGTCGGGGAATTTTCCGACCTTGCCGCCCCTGAAACGGACACCGGAAGAAAAGACAGCATCCTTGCTTTTCAAAATGTCTGTACGGAAAATTTGAGGGACATGACGTTTTCGGTGGCCGGAGGAGAGTGTACGGTGCTGTTCGATATGGACAACACCGTACTGTCGGATATTATGCGGATTATGAACGGCAGGCTGTGTCCGGACAGCGGGACCGTTTTTCTGGAAGGCGCCGTTTTTACCCGGGAAGCGGCGCAGCATGCGCTGAAGAGCACGGTCGCCTTTATCGGAGAGGACCCCATCCGCACCATGCTCTTTAAAGAAATGAGCTATCTGGACAATCTGTGCTTTCTGCTTGACCAGAAAAACAACGGGGTGCGGCTGAACAAAAGAATCGTACGGAGTATCGCCCGTGAGTACGAACCCGTGATCGGCCCGGAAATCTACGAAACCAATATCATGAATCTGAAAATACAGTCGCTTTATGATCTGATCTATTACCGGATCCAGTTGTTCCATCCTAAAATCGTGTTTTGCGTCCAGCCCTTTGCGGGTGCGGATATGTACCTGCGCCGGCACCTGATCGAACTCATCAACAGGCTGAAGCAAAAGGGCATCACGGTCATTTTCCTTTCGGTTAATATTGCGGACTCCCTTGTGGTGGCGGACAAGCTGATCCGGCTGGAAAAAGGGCGGTTCAGCAGCGAATATCCGCGATCGGAATTTAACATCTTTCGGTCGGAGGAAATCACTCCGGAAGAATTGCATAAATAATATATAAAATATAAATTAAAATTTAAAAGTTTGTAGTAATTTAATATAAATTATCCAAAGAAATACCCCTCTATTCGAAATGTAACCCCCTTATGAAAAACAAAAGCCAATGCTATACTGGTCACATGGAAACGAGTTCCACAGAGAAGGACGGGTGAGTTTAAATGGGGGAATACATAGCTGAACTGAATCATATCCACAAAAGCTTCCCCGGAGTCAAAGCATTGGACGATGTGTCGTTTAATCTGAAATCCGGAGAGGTTCTTGCATTGCTGGGGGAAAACGGCGCCGGAAAGTCAACACTGGTAAAGGTGCTGAGCGGCGTTTACACAAAGGATGAAGGCGAAATCAAAATCTTCGGTCAGACGGTCGAGGATTTAACGCCGAAAAAGGCGCAGGAGCTGGGGATAGCGATTATCCATCAAGAGCTGAACATGTGTGCGCACCTTTCGGTGGCGGAAAATATTTTCCTGGCACGGGAAAAAACACATTCCGGCATCCTGTCCAACCGGGAGATGAACAAGGACGCGGCGGCGCTTCTGGCCCGCCTGAACATTGACATAGACCCCGCCACGGTTGTCGGGGATCTGGCCGTGTCCAAGCAGCAGATGGTGGAAATTGCCAAAGCGCTGTCCACCAACGCCAAAATACTGATTATGGACGAACCGACCTCGGCGCTGACTTCCAACGAGATCGACGATTTGTTCAAAATCATCCGCAAGCTGAAATCGGAGGGCTGCGGAATCGTATACATATCGCACCGGCTGGAGGAGCTGCAGAACATTGTCGACCGCGTCATCATCATGCGCGACGGCAGATACATTACCTCCATGGATTTCAAGGACACGACGATGTCCGAAATCATTTCCTACATGGTCGGACGTGAAATCAAGGAAAAATTTCCGCGCATTACCTGTGAACGCGGGAAAAAGATTTTTGAAGTAAAGAATCTAAACGCGGGCAAGATGGTCCGGAACGTCAATCTCGAATTGTACGAAGGCGAGATCGTCGGTATCGCGGGGCTGATGGGGGCCGGCCGGACGGAAACCACACGCGCGATTTTCGGCGCGGACCCCAAAGAATCCGGTCAGATTTTTGTGGACGGCAGGGAAGCGGTGATCCGCCGGCCGATGGACGCGATCCGCGCGGGAATCGTTCTTGCGCCGGAAGACCGGAAAAAAGACGGCCTGTGCGTCAAACTCAGTATCGAGGATAATATCGCTTTGCCCAACCTGGACCTGCTCTGCAACAAATTCGGCGTGGTGGACAGGAAAAAGGAAAAAACCATGACCGACGAAGCGGTCAGAAGCCTGAGCATTAAGCTTGTCAACGCGGGCATGGACGCCGCGACCCTCTCCGGCGGCAATCAGCAGAAGCTGGTGGTTGCCAAGTGGCTGGCGCGCAATTCCCGCGTAGTGATGTTCGACGAGCCGACACGGGGAATCGACGTAGCCGCGAAGGTCGAAATCTACAATCTGATGAACGAATTGAAAAAGCAGGGGATCGGCGTGCTTTTCGTCTCCTCCGAAATGCCGGAGATCATGGGGATCAGCGACAGGATTCTGGTCATGTGCGACGGAAAAATCACCGGCGAATTCACGGCGGGCGAAGCGACCCAGGATCTTATTCTGCAGTACGCGACAAAATTTGAATCCAAATATGAGAAAAAAGAAGCTATCTAGCAATAAAGAAAGTCGGGAGCGTTTGAAATGGAAAATCGAGAGAAACAGAACGCGTGGAAAAAATTAATGGCCGTCCGGGGCATGGGCCAGGTGGTCACCGTTACGGCCGGACTGATCGTCCTCTGCATTGTCTTTGCGGTTTTGAATCCGTCCTTCTATTCGGGGAGGAATGTCGGGAATCTTCTGCGGCAGGTTGCGCCGATTCTGATTATCGGCATCGGCCAGTCCTATGTCCTGATTACGGGGAACATCGACCTGTCGATCGGCTCCGTTGTTGGTATGAGCTGCATGATTTCCGCGACCCTGATGACCAAGGGGATGAATCCGTGGGCCGCCATGCTGCTGACGCTGGTCTTCTGTGTCGGGGTGGGCGTCCTGAACGGATTATTGGTGGCACAGTGCAAGCTGCCGCCTTTCATTGCCACGCTGGGCACCATGACGGTTGCCAGAGGCATTGCCCAGATTGTCAACAACAACTACAACACGGACGCCATCGGGGAAGCGGCGCAGGGCTACCGGAATCTGTTTTACTACGGCAGCACGTTCGGCCTTTACAACACCATCTGGATTGCGCTTGTTCTCTTCCTGGGATTTAATTTCCTGCTCAGTAAGACGCGTACGGGGCGCCATATCTATGCGGTGGGCAGCAATATTGAGGCATCCAAGCTGTCGGGAATCAATACGGACAGCACGACCATCAAGGTGTATATTGTAAGCGCGTTCTGTGCCGGCGTGGTCGGCCTGATCACAAGCGCGACGGCCGGGATGGGAACCATGGACGCCGGCAACATGTATGAAATGTACGCGGTTGCGGCTTCGGTTATCGGCGGCGTTTCCACTTTAGGCGGCCAGGGCCTTCTGGTCGGCACGGTGGTCGGCGCGGCGATTTGGGGTGTGCTGCAGAACGGTCTTCAGTTCGCGGGAGCGCCGGTCGCTATGAGAAATATCGTGATCGGTACCATCGTAGTCATCTCCGTTTTGCTGGATGTTGTCATCCGTACCGGAAAACCGAAGAAGACAAAGAACAATGCCAAACTGGTAACGGCACAAAAAGAAAGTTAAAGCAGATGCTTTAATGGATAAAAATTAGGGAGGCTTAATGTAATGAAAAAGAAGATTTTGGCTATTCTACTTTGCGCGGCAATGGCAGTAACTGTATTCGCCGGCTGTGGTCAGGCGGCCAACCCGGCATCCGCGGAGAACAACGCTTCGGGGGATGCGGGCTCTGCGGCGGCTCCGGCTTCCGACCAAAAAATCAAAGTCATTTTGATTACCATGGACAGTCTGGATCAGCACTGGGTTTCTGTCGACAAAGGCGCGCAGAAGGCGGTTGCCGAGCTCGGCAACATCGAGTACAAATGGATGGCTCCGGACAAAAAGGATGACGCGCAGCAGATCGAGCGTGTCAACAATGCAATCGCCGACGGCGCGGACGCGATCATGATCGCCGCCAACGGTCCGGACGCGATCTCCGCTTCTCTGGAAGACGCAAAAGCAAAGGGAATTAAAATTATCTATGTGGACTCTCCGGCAAAGACCGAAGGCGTCGCTACCTTCGCAACGGACAACGAAGCAGCCGGTAAGACGGCGGGCGGGGAAATGCTCAAAGCGCTGGAAGCGGCCGGAAAGAAAGACGGAAAAATCGGCATCGTCAATGTCAACTCCGCCACAGCTTCCACTGTAGCGCGTGAAAAGGGCTTCCGTGCAGCGTTCGAAGGCAAGGGTTACACCCTGCTTCAGACCCAGTACGGCGAAGGCGACGCAACAAAATCACAGGATATCGCAGATAACTACATAACAGAGGGTGCTGTCGGTATCTTCGGCTGTAACGAAGGCAGTACCGTCGGTGCCGGAAACGCCATCAAAGGCTCCGGCAAGAAAGATATCGTCGGTGTTGGCTTTGATAAGTCCGACTCCATTTTCTCTCTAATTAAAGACGGTTCCCTGCTCTGCACAATGGCTCAGAACCCGGACGTCATGGGCTACGAAGGTATGAAGGCCGCCGTGAAAGCGGTCAAGGGCGAAACCATTGAAAAGACCTCCGTTGACACCGGTGTTTCCGTACTGAACAAAGATACGATCAAATAAGAGTCTTAAAAATGCATAACAGGGTTGCTGTTTGCCAGCGGCCCTGTTTCTGCATTGACCGCCCGTATTGATGCTGTTGAAAACAGGCCGGGCTGTTTCTGAAAAGGAGGGATTAATAGATGAAAGGAACGGAATCATTACCGGCTGTTTACCGGGTCGGAATCGACCTTGGCGGGACCAATATCGCGGTGGGGGTGGTGGATGAGGACTTTCACATTGTCGCCAAATACTCCACCCCGACGGGGGCGGACCGTCCTTATGAGCAAATTGTCGAGAATATGGCGAAAGCTGTAAAGAAGGCCCTGCGGGACGCCGGGGTTCCCGTGGAACAGTGCTGTTCCGTCGGCATCGGCAGCCCGGGCATCTGCGATTCCGGAACGGGTACGGTGCTGTACTCGAACAATCTTGGCTGGAAGGGAGTCCCTTTGACCTCCGCCCTGCAAAAATGGATCGACCTGCCCTGCCGTCTCAGTAATGATGCGAACTGTGCGGCGCTGGGAGAGGTTGCGGCGGGCGCGGCAAAGGGCTGTAAAAATGCCGTCCTGATTACGCTGGGGACCGGCGTCGGCGGCGGCGTGGTGCTGGACGGCAAAATATTTTCCGGCTGCCATTGTGCGGGTGCGGAGCTGGGGCATATGGTTCTTGTCAAGGACGGGGAACTCTGTACCTGTGGACGGCGCGGATGTCTGGAAGCGTATGCGTCGGCTACCGCGCTGATCCGGCAGACGAAGCGCGCCGCGCAGGAGCACCCGGAGTCGCTGATCTGGAAGCTGTGCGAAGGCGATCCGGAGCGTATCAGCGGCCGGACTTCCTTTAAAGCGGAAAGGCAGGGCGACGAAACGGGGCGGCGGGTGGTGGACGGCTACCTGTCCTATCTCAGCGAGGGAGTCGTCGATTTTGTCAACATTTTCCGCCCGGAGTGTGTCATCCTCGGCGGCGGAATCTGCAACGAAGGGGCGCGTCTGCTCGACCCCATTAACGCGTTTGTCCGTCATTTCTGCTTTGGCGGGGAACTGGTGGAAGCGCCCCCGGTGATTCGGGCGGCTCTCGGTAACGACGCCGGCATTATCGGCGCAGCGCTTCTGTAACGAAATTTTATAAAAATAAATTTGCAGTATTAAAAGCGCATAAAAATTTTCAACCGTTGATTTTGAATTTTACCGCTTGACAGATGCTCCAAAATAGATTAATATGTTTTGGTGATAAAGGCGGCTGTAAGCAGAAGGCTGCCCGCCGACGCGTCTTATTGGCAATGAGGTCAATAAAGCTTTACTTATGTATTGCTTTATTGGCCTTTTTATTTTCTGCAAATAACAAGAGAATAGGGGTTAGAACATGGATCATGGAGATGTGGCATGGATGCTGACATCCTCAGCTCTGGTGCTTCTTATGACACCGGGCCTGGCGTTTTTTTACGGCGGGTTTGTTAAGCGGAAAAATATTATCAATACGTTGATGTCTTCGGTGATTCTGATGGGGGTGGCTTCCGTTTTGTGGGTGCTGGTCGGCTTTTCCCTTTCCTTTAGCGGGGACATCGCCGGTATCATCGGAAATCTGAAATGGGTGGGAATGAATTTTGACGGCTTCACAGATAGGACGCTTCCTTATCCCAACACGCTGACCTTCGCCGTTTTCCAGATGATGTTTGCCATCATTACGCCCGCGCTGATGACCGGCGCGGTTGCTGAGAGAATGAAGTTTTCTTCCCTCGTTGTTTTTACGGCCATCTGGTCCGTAATCGTCTACTATCCCCTTGCGCATATGGTCTGGGGCGGAGGGTTCCTGTTTGACATCGGTTCCGTGGATTTTGCGGGGGGCAATGTGGTACATATCAGCTCCGGCGTCAGCGCCCTTGTCCTTGCCATCTTTCTCGGTAAGCGGAAAAATTACGGCAAGGCGACTTACCGCCCGCACAACGCGCCGATGATTTTTCTGGGCGCTGCGCTTTTGTGGTTCGGCTGGTTCGGCTTTAACGCGGGCAGCGCATTGGCGGCAAACGAGCTTGCCGTTCACGCTTTTCTGACAACAAATACCTCGGCGGCCGCGGCGATGCTTTCCTGGCTGATGATCGAAGTGATCACAAGCGGAAAACCGACGATTGTGGGCGCTTCTACCGGTCTGGTGATCGGCCTTGTGGCAATTACCCCAGGAGCGGGCTTTGTCCCTGTCTGGGCGGCTTTGGTCATCGGGGCCATGGTCAGCCCCATCTGCTATTTCTTCATTACCGTTGTGAAGCCGAAATTCGGCTATGACGACGCGCTGGATGTGTTCGGTTGCCATGGCGTCGGCGGAATATGGGGCGGTATTGCGACGGGTATTTTTACGCAGAAATCCATTAATTCCGCGGCGGCGTGGAACGGGCTGATCTTCGGCGATGCAAACCTGTTCCTGCGCCAGCTTGCGGCAATCGCCATCACCGTTGTCATCGCGGTTGTCGGTACCCTGATCGCCGGCAGTATCACTTCGGCTGTTACGGGCGGCATCAAGGTTTCCCAGAAAGACGAGAATGTGGGGCTCGACGCTTCCCAGCACGGGGAATCCGCCTACCCGGCGTTTAACGGGATGGATTAAGAAATGAGAGTGGTGAAGATATGAAAAAAATTGAAGCGTTTATACGTCCGGATCAGCTGGAAGATATCAAAGAAATCCTCGATTCCCTTCAGCTTAACGGCCTGAGCATTCTGCAGGTCATGGGCTGCGGCAGTCAAAAGGGCTGGAAGGAATTTGTAAGGGGGACGGAGGTCGACTACCAGTTCCTGCCCAAAATCAAAATTGAAATGATCGTTCTGGACGAACAGGCCGATACGGTTGTGGACAGCATCGTCGAAAAGGTGTACACCGGAGAATACGGCGACGGAAAAATCTTTATTTCTGACATCAGCGAAGCCGTCCGTATTCGTACGGGGGAACGCGGCAGGGAGGCAATCCAATAGCGTTGACGGGTTTCACGGATAAAAAATTTGTCGGATTGCCGGTTCCCTACAGACAAAAGACGGATTGACAGGCGTTCCGATACAGTATATAATAGACACAACTAGGGGAACTCAATAGAGTTGAGAAGGTGGAACCTGACCCTTTGAACCTGTCGGCTAATACCGAAGTAGGGAACGTTGATTGATTCGCGTTCACCTGTTTGGGCGGACGCTTTTTTAATTGAATAGACGCGGGGGGACTCATCCGAGTTGAGAAGGTAAAACCTGACCCTTTGAACCTGTCAGTTAACGCTGTCGTAGGGAGCAAAATCCGATTTTTTATGCTCGCCTTGACGGTGGGCATTTTTTTATTTCAGAAGGAGGAGTTAGCCATTAAAAATTTACTGACCATTGCTGGTTCCGACTGCAGCGGCGGAGCCGGAATCCAGGCCGATCTGAAAACTTTTGCCGCGCACGGGGCCTTTGGCATGAGCGTCATTGTTTCGGTGGTGGCGGAAAACACCAGCCGCGTGATTTCCATTCAGGATATCCCGCCGCGGATTGTCGCCGACCAGATTGACGCCGTGTTTGAGGATATCGCGGTGGACGGGGTAAAAATCGGGATGCTTTCCGGCGCGGAGCAGATGAAGACGGTCGCGGAAAGGCTGCGTTTTTACCGGCCCGGCGGCGTGGTGCTGGACCCGGTGATGGTCGCGAAGGGCGGCCGCGCCCTGATGCACCCGGACGCGCTGGAAACGCTGAAAGCCGAAATGCTGCCGCAGGCTTTTCTGCTCACGCCCAATATCCCGGAGGCGGAAGCGATCACCGGTATGGAAATCCGCGCCGTAAGGGATATGGAAAAAGCCGCGGCTGTTCTAAGAAGCATGGGTCCCCGGTATGTGCTGGTTAAGGGCGGACATTTGGAGGGTGACGCGGTGGATATTTTGTTTGACGGAGAAGAAATCCGTCCGTTTCGGACGGAGCGGATTCCCACGAAAAATACCCACGGTACGGGCTGTACCCTTTCCTCCGCCATCGCGGCAAACCTTGCGAACGGAATGGGAGTCCCTGAGGCCGTCGGCGCCGCGAAAGAATATGTTACCACAGCCATCCGGCACGCGCTGCCGATCGGCAAAGGCCACGGCCCGACCAATCATTTTTACAATTTGTATAAAAATGGAGGATTATTACTGTAACGAAAGGAAAAATAAAATATCCGGAGGATGAAACAATGAATCAGATCACCAAAGAAGTAGCCGATGCAATCCGTGTCCTGAGGGAAACGGTCCCGCTGGTACATAATATCACCAACTATGTGACGGTCAACGACTGTGCCAACGCGCTGCTTGCCATCGGCGCTTCGCCCATTATGGCGGACGACATTGCGGAAGCGGGCGATATTTCCGCTATTTCTTCCGCGCTGGTGCTGAACATCGGCACACTGAACCAGCGCACCGTCGCTTCCATGCTTGCGGCGGGGAAAAGGGCGAACAAACTCGGAATTCCCGTTGTGTTTGATCCGGTCGGCGCGGGCGCGTCCAAACTGCGCAACGACACGACCGAAGAAATTCTGGAGCAGGTCAGGCTTACGGTCCTGCGCGGGAATATTTCCGAAGTCTCCTTTGTCGCGGGGCTGGCTGCTTCGACGAAAGGGGTGGATGCCTCCGAGGCCGACGGCGGCAACGACGCGGTTACCGTTGCAAAAGCCGTTGCGGAAAAGCTGGGCTGTACGGCCGCCGTTACCGGTGCAATTGACGTAATCGCCGACGGGAAGAGAATTGTCCAAATACGCAACGGACATCCCATGCTCAGCAGGGTGACCGGTACCGGCTGCATGACCTCCGCGCTGGTCGGCGCCTACGCGGGCGCGCTACGGGACGGATTTACGGCGGCGGTCGCCGGAATCGCTTCCATGGGAATCGCGGGAGAGCTTGCGTACGAAGCGGCGGGGCAGACCGGCATCGGCAGCTTTCATATCGCAATTATCGACGCGCTGAGCCGCCTGAATCCTGTTTTATTGGAAAAGAGGGCGAAGCTGGATGAGATCTAAAATTGATTATTCCCTGTACCTCTGTACGGACAGGGAACTGATGAGCACCATTACGGTGGAGGAATCAGTGGAACAGGCGATTCAGGGAGGCTGTACGGTGATCCAGCTGCGGGAAAAGAATATTCCTTCCCGCCTGTTTTACGATACGGCCCTCGCGGTGAAAAGGGTGACGAAACGTTACGGCGTCCCTCTGCTTATCAACGACCGGCTGGACATTGCGCTTGCGGTCAATGCGGACGGCGTGCACGTGGGGCAGAGCGATTTACCCTGCGGCGTGCTGCGCCGTATCTTGGGGGAAGAAAAAATTATCGGGGTGTCCGCGTCCACGCTGGAAGAAGCCGTTCAGGCTGAGAAGGACGGCGCGGATTATCTCGGCGTAGGCGCCATGTACGCAACCGGGACGAAAACGGACGCCGAAATCGTCTCCATGGAAGAATTGCACGCCATCCGCAGGGCGGTTCAAATCCCGATCGTCGTCATCGGGGGAATCAACCGGAAAACCGCCCCCGCATTCTGTAAGATCGGTATCGACGGCCTAGCGGTGGTTTCCGCGGTGATCGCACAGCCCGATATCCGCGAAGCCGCCCACGGGCTTTTACAGATTTTCCAGGGAGGGAATCCATGAAGGAATTGAAAGGCGCGATTTTTGACCTTGACGGCACTTTGCTGGAGTCCATGGGAATCTGGGCGCAGATCGATCAGCGGTTCCTTGCAAAACGGGGAATCTCTCTGCCGGACGACTATGTTGAAAAGGTTACGCCCATGAACTACCGGGATGCGGCGGCGTACACCATCGCGCGCTTTTCCCTGCCGGAAACGGCGGGGGAGGTTATCCGCGATTGGGTGAAGATGTCCCAACAGGCCTACCGCTTTGAAATCGCACTGAAGCCCCGGGCCGGGGAATTCCTCCGGAACTTAAAAAACCGTGGAGTCAGGCTGGCGGTCGCGACCGCGCAGGCCCCCGAGCTGTACGAACCGGCGCTGAAAAACAACGGCGTTTTTGACCTGTTCGACGCTTTTGCCCATCTGGGCGAGGTGGAAAGGGGAAAGGGCTTTCCCGATATTTATTTTCTGGCGGCACAGCGGCTCGGCCTTTCCGCGCGGGACTGCGTGGTGTTTGAGGACATTTCGGCTGGAATCCGGGGGGCAAAGGCGGGAGGCTTTCAGACCTGCGGGGTTTACGACCCGTACTCGGACTATGAAAAAGAGACCATTCTCCGGGAAGCAGATCAGTATATTGATTCGTTTGCACAACTGCTGGAACCGGACTGAGTTAACACAAGAAAACGGAGAGAGGCTTTTTAGAGTCTCTCTCCGTTTTGTTCCATCGTTTTTTGGTACCAGTAAGCGCTGTCCTTCGGGATTCTCTGCTGCGTTTCGTAATCGATATAGATGATGCCGAAGCGTTCGCGATAACCGGAATCCCATTCAAAATTATCCATCAGGGACCAGACGAAGTAACCTGCGACATCAATATCCTCATTTACCGCCATCTTTAAATAACGGAGATAGCGGCGCAGATAATCGATCCGGTTCGGGTCGTGTACCCGCCCGTCCAGTGAGATAGCGTCGTGAGCGGACATTCCGTTTTCGCTGATAATAATTTTTTTGCGGTATTCTTCATACAGAAATTTACTGCACCAGTACATGCATTCCGGAGTCACGGGCCAGTTCATGGCCGTTTTTGTCATCCCCACGGGGAACGGCACAGGCTCCCAACCGTCCTTCACTGCCCGGACGCGGGCGGCGTGGTAAATATTCTGCCCGTAAAAATCGATCGGCTGACGAATGAGCTCCATGTCCTCCGCGCTGATTTGGGGCAGTACATCGGAATATTTCTGCAGGAAGTCTTTGGGGTACTCCCCCTTCAGAATCGGGTCGCTCCAGAGGGAAACGCTGAAAAGTGCGTCAAGATAGTCGCCGGGAATCTCGAAGGTAGCGCGCCGCGCGGCTTCGGCGTCCTCGGTCCGGTCGGTCTGCGGTACGAAAATCCGCCCGCACTGCGCCAGCCCCACACTGACACGGCCGCCGTATTTCCTCAGCGCGCGGACAGCTCTTCCGTGAGCCAGCAGAACGTGGTGGACCGCCAGAAAATTATCCGCAGCGGACAGCTTCAGGCCGGGCGCGTGAATGCCGCTTCCATAGCCCAGTCCGATAAAGCACTGCGGTTCATTGATGGTGAAATAGTGCTGAATTTTGCCTTTAAATCGTCTCGCAATGGTTTCGGCATACTGTTCGAACCACAGCGGGCTCTGTGGGTTCAGCCAGCCGCCCTGCTTCTGCAGGACGGCCGGATAATCCCAATGAAAAAGAGTGGCATAAGGTGTAATCTGATTTTTCAGGAGCTCCTCAACAAGATCTTCATAGAAACGCATGCCCGCTTCGTTTACTTCCCCTGTTCCGCCCGGCAGAATGCGGGGCCAGGAAAAGGAGAAGCGGTAGGCTCGGATGCCCAACTGCTTCATCAGGGCGATATCTTCCCGGAAGCGGTGATAATGGTCGCAGGCGTCGTCGCCTGTCTGACCCTCAAAAACAGCGCCCGGACTACGGCAGAACTCATCCCAGACTGAGTCGCTTTTGCCCCCTTCCCGGGGGGCTCCCTCAATCTGGTAGGAGGAGGTTGCGGCGCCCCAGATGAAATTTTCAGGAAATCCCATTTGCTTCATCCCCAGCTCAATTTGTTTTTCGACGGACTGGTTATCCCTTTACGCCGCCCAGCGCAACGCCGCGCACAATATATTTGGAGAGAATCAGGTAAATAATAATGACCGGAATGATCGCGATCGTAACC
>UREO01000002.1 GCA_900546895.1 uncultured Oscillospiraceae bacterium | reverse complement strand
GCCAGGTCCTCCCACCCGCTTCTGCTCCCCAAAAATGTCCGGAACATAGTAAGATATCCCACGAAAAGTCCCAGAGCGAACACAGAGCACATGATTTTCAGCTCCAGCAGATACAAAACGGAGGAGACGGTGCCGAAAATCAGGGAAAGGATGATATATGCGGCGATATTCTGCAGGGTGACCGGATTTCCGAGCAGATATTTTATACCGAGATAGAGCAGCGTGAAAGACAGAATAGCCACAGTGAAAAAAAGAAGCCAGAAATTTTTTTTATTTTTCTTCATGCAAATCCTCCTGACAAAACAGAATAAAAAGTTATTTCCGTCAGAAATATGCCCGTTTTTCCGCTTGCTTAGACGCAGAGGAAAAGGGAGGCTTGTGCAGCATGGTGGATTTTTTAGATTTAGTACCTGCAAATTTTGCTATACGGTCATAAAAAGTCATTTCTTGTATTATTATAAAATAAATGCTATAATTTACCAAACTGCAAACATGGAGATTGTGATCATGGATTTTAATGTAAATGAACTATTGAATTCTCTTTCCTATACGCTTGACTACGTAGAAAAGGATTTAATCAGAGATGTTACCAATCACGGCAGAAGAGTGGCCTATATTGCCGCAAGAATCGGGCAGAAAATCAATTTATCCAATACGGAATTGTTCGACCTGATTTCCTATTCGCTTCTGCACGATAACGGCGTGACCAAAGCACTGATCCAGATGGATGGCACTGAAAACTACAGGAAAGCGGAGCTCAACAGGATGCATTGTGTGGAGGGGGAGAAAAACATTAATTTTTTCCCTTTCTTTCAAAAAATACCAAATGTTATTCTTTATCATCATGAGCATTATGACGGCAGTGGATTTTTCGGCATTTCCGGTAAGGAAATCCCGATGTTTTCAAGGATTATCGCTCTGGCCGATTCCGTCGCTATCTATTTTTCTGAAGGAAGGAAGCACGCCGATATTGAAGCGCGTGTTAAAAAATTCCCGATTTTCGACCCGGATTTTATCAATGCTTTTCTGGAGCTGAGCAGAAATATTGAATTCTGGCTGAATATGGATGACAATTTCGTATTCCAGGCGCTGCGCGTAGTTACCCCCACCGTCCACAGGGAGTTCAGCTATCAGGAAATGCGCGCAGTCTCCAGAATATTCAGTAATATTATTGACGCCAAATCGCCGTTCACCGGTTCGCATTCGCGCGGGATCAGTGAGAAGACCGGGATCCTGTGCGATTATTATGAATTTGACAGAGAGACCTATTGGAAGATGCGGATTGCCGCCGATCTGCATGATTTGGGAAAACTGATGATACCCAATGAAATTCTGGACAAACCCGGTACTTTGGATGCAAATGAGATTGCGGTTATACAGTCCCATCCGTTTTATACCCGCAAAACGCTGGAAGAAATCACAGGGTTTGAAGAGATCGCCGACTGGGCGGCCAATCATCATGAAAAGCTGAACGGGAAGGGGTACCCGTATGGATTCGACGGAAACAGGCTTGACTTTAATTCCCGGCTTCTGTGCTGCGTGGATATCTATCAGGCCCTGACGGAGGACAGGCCGTACCGTCCCGCTATGCCGCACAGCAGGGCGATTGTGCTGATGCGGAACATGTCGGAGCACGACCTGATTGACGCTTCCATTGTCGAAGATATCAATTTTATTTTTGAATCGGCTTGCGCGACTGCTTAATCGCTTCCGATAGAAATCATTGCGTCCAAAAGCCTTTGGGTTTTCAATGCCTCCTCGCCGTTTACCAGCGGCTGGGTATTCCCTTCAATGGAATTGATAAAATGCAGGATAGCCCCTTCAAATCCTTTGCGCTTTAAAATGCTTTCCCAGGCCGGCGGAGTTTCCGTTTCCGTTTTACCCCCGGTTTCGGTTTCAAAAGTATCCATATCCCTAACCCGCACGAGTGCCCCTTCGGTGAGAACCTCGATTCTTTCCAGATTGGTACCGGCTTTCCGGTGCATATCCAGAAAGACGGCACAGCCGTTTTCCGCTTGATATTGGTGCTGGGCGAAAACCAGTTCCTGATTTTCGTTTACCTTGACGGAACCGCTGATCTGGCTGCCGTCCTCGGGCTCGGCGAACCAACGGGCGGTGTCTGCCAGATGAATATAGTCGTCCAGCATCGTAATTTTAAAATTTTCGGGCCGGATGGAGTCCGCCCGGTGCTTTTCCAGCCGAATCAGCGCTGTGCCGGCGTCCGTCCTGTTTTTTGCCCGGACATACATCGGCGCAAATCTGCGGTTGAACCCGACCATCAGTTTTCTGCCGTATCGCAGGCTGAGCTCCGCGAGTTGTTCCGCTTCGTCGGAGGTAGCTGCAAGAGGTTTGTCTACGTATATGTCTTTGCCGTGCTTTAAAGCTTCTGAAACGATTTCATAGTGGGACTTTGTTGACGAAGATACGAATACGGCGTCCGTCTCCCTCAGCAAATCCGTCAGATTAGAGAACGCTTTGATCCGGTACATGCCGCACAGCCGGTTCCTTTTCCATTCCGTAGGGCTGTATCCCCCGGCCAAAGTCCAGCTTTTTTCCGCGGAAAGAAACGGGAGATAAACCTTTTGCGCAATATTTCCAAGTCCGATCATTCCAATACGAATTTTTGACATGGCGGCCTCCTAATATTTGTTTTTTCCATTTTATCATAGCGTGGAAGCGATATCAATCATGCGGTTAAAACTTGGACGGCGGCCTGCAGGACAAAAAAAGACCTCCGGCTTCATGGAAAACAGGCATGGCTTTTTAAGCCGCATCTGGTTCAACCAAGCGGAGGCGGTTATTGGGAACGGGCATACCGTTCATTTAGTCCATACTATCGATTTCTTCCTGGAGCTCGTCCATGAAAACTTCAATCTTATCCATACGTGTATGGTCCTTCTGCTTTTCAGCCTGCTGATAGCAAACCTTGTATACCACTAATTTGCTTTTCAGCATAGCTTTTTTCTTTGTATTCATAGAGCGCCTCCTAAGATGTGTTTCTTTTATTATAACATAGAAATATAAATCCATAGTGTGATAGAAGAAAGAGAAATATTGACAAAAAAGTACGCCATTTACGGCGTACTTCAGCAATCGGCATTCTTAAATTATCTTTGCTTGGAAAAGCATTCGCTACAGTAAACCGGGCGGTCATCCCTGGGACGAAAAGGAACTTGGCAGGTTGTTCCGCAGGAAGCGCAGACAGCGTCAAACATTTCACGCTGGGGTTTTCCGGCGTTTTTGCGGGCATTGCGGCAGTCCTTGCAGCGTGTGGGTTCATTAGTGAATCCTTTTTCAGCGAAGAAATCCTGTTCACTTGCGGTGAATACAAATTCTTGTCCGCAGTCTCTGCATGTTAGGGTTTTGTCTTTGTTAAACAATTGAAGTACCTCGTTTTTAAAATATATGCCTGACCGTGAGGTCAGGCACTGTTGTCAGTATACAGGATACTGTCTCGATTGTCAAATCTATTTTTCTGAAAGATTTGACTTTCTTTGCTTCATGTTGTTATTGTACAACCATAACATTGGCAGCTTTCAGTTTCCCGTTGCGAGGATCTGTCTCGGTATCGAAAGTGACTTTCTGACCTTCCGTTAAAGACTTATACCCCTCACCGGTTATTGCGGAAAAATGGACAAACACATCGTCTCCGCCATCGTCGTTGGAAATAAATCCAAATCCTTTATCCTGATTAAACCATTTTACTGTACCTTTATTCATAAAAAGCACCTCCAAATATATTATATCCGCATGTAAAATAAAAAACCGCACATTTATGTAAATCATTAAACGGTCAATGACTTACATAAATATGCGAGTTCCATTGGTACATTTAGAATACACGTCTATTATAGCATGAAAACACAGGAAGTCAACTATAATCAACGATTATTTGAAAATTTTTTATGTGTTTCTATTGATGAGATCCCAGCAGAGGGGTTACCCCTCTGCTACAATGGAGTCCAGGCACTTAATCAAATCCTGAATGGAATTGATTTTGACATCCTTCTTCATAATTTCTTCTTTCAGATCCTTTGACAGGGAATCAAACTTGCTTTTTATCGCGGGCCCTATATCAGCCATATTATCACCTCGCGAGTAGGATTCCCTTTCGTCTGTAAAAAATACAGCCGTCCCGGATTCCGGGACGGCTTTTTCAGTTTGGCTGATTCCGATCGCTCTGAAGAAAATCCTGATAGGAATTGTCTTCGTCACTGTCATTTTTTTCTGTTTCTTTCTCGTTGTACTCCATAAAATCATAGTCGCCGGCTTCAAACGGATTATTTTTGTCGTTTTTATTCCAGCCGCAATACGGAATATTCATAAAAATCAATCACCTCAGGATTAATTTTTACGAAACCGCTTGATTTATGAATGGAAATTTATTTTGAACGCGGTGTGTTGCTCCGCTTTGCTTTTTAATGTCCACGCTGGCGTCCCGGTCTGACGGGCGGATGAGGCGGTCCCGGCGGACGGGGCGGTCCCGGTGGATGGGGTGGTCCCGGTGGATGGGGTGGCCTTGGCGGACGGGGAGGCCCCGGCGGATGAGGCGGCCCTGGCGGACGCCTTCTGGGCTGGAACCACCACCAGAAGGGGAAGAATCCTCTTGCCATATTATTCACCTCCTTACTCTCTATAATATGCAGCTGGCAGAGTTAAGAAGGTTCTAACGTAAAATAAAAGCGGCCCATACCGTATCACCGGTGCGAGCCGCCTGTACCGTCTGTTTTCAGACGGGCGAAAAAGAGGGAAATGAAAAAGAGTATATGTGAATCCCCATAGGGGAACTTGCTGTTAGTCTGCCTGCCTGTCGGTTCGGTATTCCGTCTGTGCCGACAGGCGTACGGCAGTAATCATAATATCTTTATACATAAGGAGGAGCAAAAACTTTTTCGGAACAATTAAAAGTATAGCGTCCGCTTGTGTCTGAGCGGTGAAGCAGCTTTTAAAATTTTAAGAAATTAATATTAACAAATTAAAAACATGGAAATATGTGGGTTCAAACGGTTATTTCCGATTGCTGTTGTTATTTTTCGTGTTTGGCGGGGTAAGCTCTTTGGAAAATTCGGCCGAAAGATTTTTCTTGAAATCTTTTTTAATCGCGTTTCCGCGGGAAAGCTCCGGATGCTTCGAAAGATAATACAGTCTGACTGCGACATAGCACAGCGAATAGAAAATGACCATAAAAATTCCTGCCATCAGTCCGGACGCCTGTCCGGGAACGAAGGGCATACTGACCATAATGACAATCAGGGCAAGCAGGACAAACAGGGAGGTGTAGGGATATCCCTTTACCTGGCATTTCCCGTTCGGCGGACAGCCGTGCTGTTTGCGAAAACGGATATGGGTCGCCATAATGAGCGTATAGGTGAAGAGCAGGGCAAAGCCGCCGGAGCTGATCAGAAACAGATAAACTCTCGGAAACAGAAGACCGAGTCCCAGCCCCACCAGCATAGAAAAACCTGAGAACAGGATTCCGCGGCGGGGAACGTCGTTCTGATCCTTCAGCCAGGCGGGGGCAAGGCCCTCCTCCGCGAGCGAACGCATCATCCGCCCAAGACCGAACATGGCCGCCAGCATGGTGGACAGGATGGCCGTCACCAGCACCAGGTTCATAGCGGCACCGGCCCATCCGATTCCGCTTCTGTTCAGGGCGGCAACCAGGGGACTCGTATCCTCGTTAATATCGGCGGTCGGAATCAGGGGGAGAAGCACGGCAACGGAGAGGATGTAAAATCCAACCAGGCAGAGCACTGTGTAATGGATTGCTTTCGGAATGGTTTCCTGAGGATTGTCCGCTTCCGAAGAAGCAAGTCCGATAATCTCAAAACCCGCATAAGCGAACATGACGATCAGCATGCTTCCGGCGATCCCTTTAATCCCTCCCGGCATCAGGGGCTCCTTCATAAGGGCTCCCGTACCGACAGCCGGGCTTCCGGGGAAGAGACCAACAATCAGCAAAGCGGCGATTGCCACAAAGGAAACGATTGCCAGCAGCTTGATTGCCGCCAGCACGCTTTCCAGCCTGCTGAGTTTATCCGCACCCAGTAGATTCAGAGCGGTTACAATGATAATAATCAGGCTTCCGAACAGCGGGATGGAAAGATTCGGCACCCATTCCCTGACAAGGATGGACACTGCGGTGGCCTCGCTGGACATGGCGAGAATCATTCCCGTCCAGTACACCCATCCCACGACAAACCCGGTGCCCTGACCATACGCCTGAGCCGCAAAGGTACGGAAGGAGCCTGCGTCGGGATTGGCGACGGTCATTTCGGATAGTGCGAACAGGATAAAGTAAACCAGAACCCCGGCTAAAATGTAAGACAGTAAAATTGACGGTCCCGCGGCGTGAATGGCAACCGACGAGCCAAGAAAGAAGGAACCTCCTATGACCGTCCCCAGCGCCATCATGGTAAGCTGCCACGCGGACAGTCCCTTTTCTTTTTTCTTCATAATCCCAGCTCCGAACATAAAATCTCTGTTGTTTCGCAACAAAGATAGTATGTCCGGATTTTTCCTGATCCGGGCTGTCAGCTTTTTCCTCGGCGGACGATGTACTTCTGTCCATACAGAGGAATTAAAAAAAGGAAGGGCTGAAATCCACCGGATTTCAGCCCCCTGTAAATTATTTGATGTTTTTTTTATAGATGATGTACAGACCCTTTAAAGTCAGGTCGTTGTCCCAAATGATCTTGCGCCTGCAGTAGGGAACAATGTGGTGTGCAAGTCCTCCTGTAGCAACAACAGTCACGTGCTGATGCAATTCTTCCTCAATGCGGTCGATCACGCCGTCCAGCATGGCGGCATTCCCGAAGATAGCGCCGCTTTTCATACAGTCAACCGTGTTTGTTCCCGTAATTTTCTTCGGCGCCTCCAGGCTGATATGCGGAAGCTGCGCGGTTTCTCTGGAAAGCGCTTCCATGGCGACGCGTACGCCGGGCATGATCATGCCGCCGATGTAGTTCCCGCGCGTGTCTAAAACAGAGAGGGTCGTAGCGGTGCCCATATCGAAAATAATGGCGGGCTTCGGATACCCGGCGTAGGCGGCTACCGCGTCCACGACAAGGTCGCTGCCGAGCTGCGCCGGATTGTCGATCAGAATATTCAGTCCGGTCTTTACGCCGGAGCCGACAATCAGAGAGACTTTCCCCGTCAATTTTTCAATCGCATCCTGTAAAACCACAGAAAGCTCCGGGACAACCGAGGAAATAATTCCGCCCTCTACTTTAGAGAAAGGACAGCGGTTTACCATAAAAAGGCTCTGCACCAGAATCGCGTATTCGTCGCTTGTCTTTGCACGGTCCGTGGCAAATCGGGCGGTAAAGTGGATTTTATCGTCATCCATACAGCCCAGGACAGTATTCGTATTCCCAACGTCAACGGCAAGAATCATAAAAAATCACCTGCTTATTTTCTATTCGGAAGATTTTGAATTCCGGCATATTCTTTTTTCCGCAGCTTCAGCAGCGGCTTGCATACCGCAACGGTAATCAGGGCGGCCACAAGAGCCTCCGGTACGCCGTTTGTTCCGACAATGCCGAGCACGACGCCGATTACCGCACTGACCGGAATGGATTTGGCGGTCGCATAGGCTTCTTTAAACAGAAAATAAATCAGGCTCATTACCAGCGCAGTGTTGGTTAGAGCTCCTGAAATTCCGCCAAGTGTAAGGGAAAGATATTCTCCCTTGGAGCTGTTCTTTGAGAGCTTCTGCGCAAACTGATACACATAATACGGCACAACGCCTACCAGAATGCGGGGAATGAAGCAGATCACGAGGGCCAGAGGGCTGCCGTGCGCGGTTCCCGGGACAGGAATAAAAGGACAGAATGCGAAAGAGAGAACGGACGGTGTCATGTAATTGCTGAGCAGGCTTGTCAAGCCAAAAATACCGCCCAGAATCGCCCCGCGTTTCGGTCCCAGCACAATCGAGCCGATAATGACCGGGATGTGGATGATGGTGGCTTTGATAATCACCAGATTGATAAAACCAATCGGGGTGAAAGCCAGCACGAAAATGATGGCGGCGAACAGCGCCGTCAGGACAAAGTCCCCATACTTTGCGGATTGTTTATTCACTTTTATTACCTCCTGCTGCTGTTCCGTTTCCGGATACAGCGC
The DNA here is from genome assembly GCA_900546895.1 of uncultured Oscillospiraceae bacterium. Lineage (GTDB taxonomy): Bacteria > Bacillota > Clostridia > Oscillospirales > Acutalibacteraceae > Caproiciproducens. The sequence goes on along the minus strand of UREO01000002.1, from coordinate 21,699 downwards.
AAATTTCCTGTTTATTATATCAGTCTGTAGGAAAAAGTCAATTGCTTTATCCAATCCCAAGGAAATAGCGATAGCATTTCCGCTTGATTCTGCAACAAGATTGCGTTTCTCTCAAATTCAAATGGAATTGCAATAGGCACCGTTTGATGAATAAAAAACGACGGGTTTTAGCCGAAACAGACGAGTTCCTTGATTTCTCAGACAGTGCCTGAGAAAAAAAGCCGCCGATGAATTGAAAAATCCAACGGCGGCGAAAAGACAAAACTGTTAGCGGTGGCCGCGTGGCCGCATCCACCCGTGGGGACGGCGCGGTTGTGAAATCCTCGGACGACGGGGAGGGAACCACCACCAGATATAAGGGAATCTTAACATAATATACACACCTCAGTATTATGATATGCAATGATGCTGAGGTGTGGGATCGTTTTCGACTTTCTTTATTCGTGCTGAAGGCCGTTGTTTTCTTCATTTTCCGGTTTCGGAATATGGTAAATTTCCGTGTAGGATTCCGCTTCCCCTTCGGACACCGGGGGAGTTTGTATCAGGCCGGTGCATTCCGTCGCGGAGATGACGTTGTCCGTATAGAAAAAAGAATCCTGATCGTTCAGCTTCAATTTTCGTTTTTGTATATCGCTCATTTGGTTGTCCTCCTTAATTTTGATGATATCTTAGTTTATCCAAATCACAGAATTTATTGCATAATAAATGCACCCCTTATCGATTTCAGACCTTGGGGTGCATTCTGTGGGACGGCTGCGTATTCACATACTGCCGTGGCCGGGCTGGGAAATATTTTTTAAGGTTTCCTGGGCATTGTCCTGCAGGGTAGGCTCAAGGGAGATGTCACCCAGCGCGACGATCCCGATCAGGCTGTTATGGTCCACAATGGGAAGCCGGCGGATCTGTTTTTCACTCATGATTCTGGCGGCGTCATGGACATCCATATCGGGGCTTCCGACGACCGGATCGGAACTCATGATATCCCTGACTGTCTGTTTTGCATCCCCGCCGTCCGCCGTCGCCCGCAGGGCGATATCCCGGTCAGTGACGATGCCGATGACCTTGTCCCGATTGCACACAGGGATCGAACCCACATCGTATTGCTTCATCAACTGCGCGGCCTTTTCGATGGAATCATTTGAATCCAGACTCGCAATTTTTGTTGACATGATTTCTTTTACTTTCATAATCCTCACCTCAACGTTAGGTTTTCCTTTGATGGGCGGAATTATTACCGGTTCAATAAATTTCATGCATCAATGTCGCCTGTGCATAGAAGAAGGACGAACCGAAGAAAAGAGGCGTTCAAAAGCTGCCGGAATGTTTTGCTTGCGTTCTGAATATTTTTGTCATAATTGCTTTTGAACAGATTTCTATGGCAAAACGGTTACGATTTGAAACCACTCTACGGTATATCGATGATGCGAAAGAATTTAATGTAAATAACAAAAATAGAATACGTAGACAGCTGAAATCTTTAAAAAATATAGCTGGTTAGGGTTTATTTAGCTACGTTTTTAAAATTCAGAGCTCAAAAATAGACAAAGAAAAAACCCGCAAGCCCTAGAGCCATGCGGGTTTCGTATATGGTGGAGCATAGCGGGATCGAACCGCTGACCTCCACACTGCCAGTGTGGCGCTCTCCCAGCTGAGCTAATGCCCCATACGTTGCTTTAAAACAGCTTTGTAATAATATCATACTTTCTGGGAGAATGCAAGTAGTATTGTAAAAAAATCCGATTTCTTACATCCATATTGAAAAAATACAACAATACTGTTAAAATGAAAACAAACCATTTGTCCGGGGTGTAAACCTTAATACATAACGTCCTCATGTATTTTAGGAGAAGAAACCATGTCTGATTCACTGATAACCAAAAAAGCGATTGCCGCTTCCATAAAGGAATTGATGAAGAAAAGACCGCTCCAGAAAATATCGGTTGCCGATATTGTGGAACACTGCGGGATTAACCGTCAGACCTTTTATTATCATTTTAAGGACAAGTATGATTTGGTGGACTGGATTTATTACAATGAGGTCGTTTCCGCCGTCACACAGCACAGATTGTTTGAAGAATGGAACAACATTGTTCTTGACGTTCTGAAAACAATGAAGAACGAGCAGTATTTTTATACGAATGCTCTCAGCGTCACCGGGCAAAACGCTTTTCAGGACTATTTTTTCAATGTAACAAAGGAACTGATTGCCGAAATGCTGGATACTGTTTCACTGGGGAGTCAGATCGCCGAGGAAGACAAGGCGTTTATAGCGGAATTCTATTCCTACGGACTTGTCGGCGTCGTTATCCAGTGGGCTCGCTGCGGCATGAAGCAGCAGCCGGAGGAAATTGTTTTGCGCCTGACACATTTTATCGATGACAGCAAGCTCTACACGGCCGGTCGGTATTTTCAGGAGCATCCGGCGGAGAAAAAAGCGAATATCACTGAAAGTAATTTGGATTAGGAACGGATAACTGTCAGTTTTCATCTTTTCTATTCATTACAATATGATATACTGGTAACAGATTCAGTATAGGAGGTTCGGTAATGCAGATTACAAAGCTTTCCATTATTGTTCCGGTCAAGAATGTTGAACAGGAAATATCGGGAGTGCTGCGCTCAATCGCTGCGCAGGCGGTCGGGCTGGACGCGGAATTTGTTGTAGTGGATATGGGTTCCGCTGACAAGACGGTTTGGGAAGCCGTCCAGCTTATCAAAGAGCTGAAGCTTCGTGGCTTTGTCATTCAGAACGGCGACGGAACCGTCGCCGCGGCTTTAAATACAGGAATACAGAAGTCCGGGGGAGATTACCTCACTTTTATTTTCGCCCGCAGACTGTACCGCGATTTTATCGGCGGATATCTGGAAACGGCTTTGCATACTTCGGCGGATTTTGTATTCGGCAGTATCAGTGAGGAGGAAGCTCATGCCGCGGAACGCCGGCTGATCAGCAAGGCCGTCCGTCAGGAACGCGGCGCCCAATACCTGAAGGGTGTCCTTAGCCATTCGATCCATATCGATATTTCCGCGGTCATGCTCCGGCGCAGGTTTCTGCTGGACAGGCAGATTTATTTTTTCGACTCCTGCAGCCACGGATACGCGGAGGAGTTTGTTTTCCGCTGCCTGCTCTGCGCCGAGACGATCGCGCAGTCACCGACGGTCATCAAACGGGATACCGTCTATGAATTAAAACGCGGCAAGCAGAAGCCGGTGGGGAAGAATATCTTTCAGCATACCGACGCCCTGCTTCGGATTTTTGATCTCATCAAAACCACTCGCCGAGATGACGCGGAGTTGATTCAGATGTTTGAACACCAGAAACTGCCGCTGACTGTTATGAACGGGGTGGATATTATGCTGAAAGAAGGCGCGGGTTATAACGCGGTGCGCGGTTACCTGCACGCCGCCGGATACGACAAGCTGCTTTCGGCAGGCAGGAAGACGGACAAGGCACTGAAACGCCGGATCGCCGTCTGGCGTGCTATACCGTGGATGTATAAAGCAAAATAGAACCATCTTTTCCCCCTGCCGCCGCTTATCCGGTGGCAGGGATTTTGGTTCTTTTTTCTTGAAGTAACCAAAGCAACATGATATAATCAGTTATACCATATAACATAGGAGGGCTATCCTTTTGGCAGAAAAATTACCGGCTCGGGAGCAGTCGGTTCGTTCCCAGGCTGAATTCATCAGCGACGTTTCTCAGATCATGGCGATTCGAGCGCGCGGCGCCGTTCCCATGGCGCTGGTGCACACTTACGGCTGTCAGCAGAATGTTGCGGACGGTGAAAAAATAAAGGGCCAGCTTGAAGAAATGGGTTTTTCCTTTACTAATCAAGAAGATGAGGCGGACCTCATCATTTTTAATACCTGCGCGGTCCGTGAGCATGCGGAAGACAGGGTTTTCGGAAATGTGGGAGCGCTGAAAAATGTGAAACGGCGCAATCCCTCCCTGATTATCGCCCTGTGCGGCTGTATGATGGAGCAGGAGCATGTCGCCGAGCGAATCCGGAAGAGCTTTCCTTTCGTCAATCTGGTTTTCGGCACCCATGTGATTCATAAGCTTCCCGAGCTTTTATTTACCACAATCACGCAGGGTTCCCGTGTGTTTGCGCGTGGCGACGACAGCGAGGACAGGCAAATCGTCGAAGGTCTGCCTGTCCACCGCGACGGAAGCACGAAAGCGTGGCTTACGGTCATGTATGGCTGTGACAATTTTTGTTCCTACTGTGTTGTGCCCTATGTGCGCGGCAGGGAGCGCAGCCGTACCCCGGAGGCAATTCTGGAGGAGTTCAAGGGCCTTGTAAAGGCGGGATATAAAGATATTACCCTCCTGGGGCAGAATGTCAATTCCTACGGCAAGCATCTGGATAAACCGATGAATTTTTCACAGCTTCTGAAATTGCTCGACGCGGTGGACGGCGATTACCGTATCCGTTTTATGACCTCGCACCCGAAGGACGCGACTCGTGAGCTGATCGACACGATTGCGCAGGGACGGCATATCAGCCGCCACCTTCATCTTCCGTTCCAGTCGGGCAACGACCGCGTGCTGAAGGAAATGAACCGCGGCTACACCCGCGAAAAATATCTTGACCTGATCCGTTACGCCAAGGAAAAGCTTCCGGACCTCTCTCTTACCTCCGACGTGATCGTCGGATTTCCGGGCGAAACCTACGAGGAATTCCTCGATACCGTCAGCCTGATTCAGGAGGCGGAATTCACCTCGCTGTTTACCTTCATCTATTCCCCGCGTGTGGGGACAAGGGCGGCGAAGATGCCAGACCCGGTTCCCGCCAAGGAAAAGTCAAAATGGTTTGAGCAGCTTTGTGAAGCGCAGGAGCAGATCGCGGCTTCGCGCTGCGCCGGGATGGTCGGCACGGTCCAGCGTGTGCTGGTGGAAGAGCGTCATGAAAAGAACGGCCTACTTTCCGGGCGGACCGACGGCAATATCGTTGTCGACTTTCCGGGGAATCAGGACCTGATCGGCGACTTTGCCGATGTAAAGATCACTTCTGCCCGCAACTGGATTTTAAACGGAGAGCTTCATCCATAAATCAGGCGGTTTGTCAAGATTTTCAACGTTTTTTATGAATCAATATAAATCATTATTAAGGAGTAACAAAATGGATATTATCAGCTTAGCGAGAGAAATCGGCAAAGAAATACAGAAGGATTCGCGTTATCTGAATATGCAGCTTGCAAAGCAGAACAGCGATGACGACCAGCCGCTGCAGGACCTGATCGGCGAGTTTAACCTGAAGAGAATGGCGATCAACAACGAGGCCCAGAAGCCGGAGCAGGATTCCGACAAAATGCAGGCGCTCAATCAGGAGCTGCGCCACGTCTACGCCCAGATCATGCAGAATCCGAACATGACGGCTTACAACAAGGCCAAGGGAGAAATGGACGCCCTGCTTCAGCGCGTCAGCGCTATTATCGGTCAGTCCGCCGACGGCGAAGACCCGGAGACCACCGATTACGTGGAATCCTCCTGCGGCGGCAACTGCTCCTCCTGCGGGGGCTGTCACTGATTCCCTATCAAGTCATGAATTGGAGATGAAACGCAGGTTATGGCAAATCTTTCACCAATGATGCAGCAGTATTTTGAAATCAAAAAACAGAATCCCAATACAATCTTGTTTTTTCGCCTTGGTGATTTTTATGAAATGTTTTATGAAGACGCCAAACTTGCATCGAAGGAACTGGAACTGACGCTGACCGGGCGCGACTGCGGACAGGAAGAGAGGGCGCCCATGTGCGGTGTGCCGTTTCACAGCTATGAAAGCTATGTGGCGCGTCTGGTCGCGAAGGGCTATAAGGTTGCCATCTGTGAGCAGATGGAGGACCCCGCGCTGGCCAAAGGGCTGGTAAAACGCGATATCATCCGCGTGATTACGCCCGGTACAGTGTTGGAAAGCAGCATGCTGGACGAGGCGCGCAACAACTTTATCTGTTCGCTCTGCGCTGAGGGTGCGAGTGCGGGAATCTGTTTTGCGGATATTTCCACCGGCGAACTGCACGCGACCACGCTTTCCGGCGGAGACCTGACGGAACAGATTAAAAACGAGCTTTCCCGCTATTCGCCGCGCGAAATTCTTGTCAATCAGAACACGCTGGAGCTGAACGGGCTTCCAAAATTCATCAAGGAGCGGCTTTCCGCCAGTCTGGAGCTGCTGGACAACGCGGAGTTTGAGATGCAGAGCTGTTCTTTGCTGGTGCTGGACCAGTTTCATTCCAAAAGCCTTGCGGAGTTGGAGCTTTCCGATAAAACGGAGATCGTGCAGGCTGTCGGTGCGCTGCTTTCCTACCTGAAGCGCACGCAGCGCGTGGGTATTGAGCGCATTAATGGGATAGACCTTTACACCGGCGCGCAGTATATGCACCTGGACTTGAACGCGCGGCGCAATCTGGAGCTTCTGGAAACGATGCGCAACAAGGAAAAACGCGGCTCACTTTTGTGGGTGCTCGATAAAACGCGTACAGCGATGGGCAAGCGCCTGATCCGCAGCTGGATTGAGCAGCCGCTGTTGAGCCCGGTTCAGATCAATCGCCGTCTGAACGCGGTGGAGGAACTGGCGGGGGACGCCATTCAGCGCGACGCCGTTGCCGAACAGCTGACCGGAATCCACGATCTGGAACGGTTGATGTCCCGCATTGTGTACGGTTCCGCCAACGGCAGGGAGCTTCGTTCGCTGTCCTCTGCAATCATGCGGCTGCCCGCTTTGAAGACCCTGCTAAAAGATGTAAAATCTAACCTCCTTGCAGAGATTGAACAGCATATCGACGTTCTGGAGGACGTCTGCCAGATGATTGACCGTGCGATTGTGGAAGAGCCTCCGTTTTCCATTCGGGAAGGCGGCATGATCCTGCCGGGCTACAGTGAGGAACTGGATCTCCTGAAAGGCGACATGAGCGACGGCCGGGGCATCATCGCCCAGATCGAGGCGCAGGAACGGGAAAAGACCGGTATCCCGAAGCTGAAAGTTGGGTATAACCGGGTGTTCGGCTATTATATTGAAATCAGCAATTCCTATAAGGACCAGGCGCCCCCGGAATACATACGCAAACAGACTCTTACCAACTGCGAACGCTTTATTACTCCCGAGCTCAAGGAGCTGGAGGGAAAAATCCTCGGCGCGCACGAAAAGTCCGTACAGCTGGAATTCCAGCTTTTTGACGCCGTCCGGAGCAATGTAGCTGCGCAGCTGACCCGCGTGCAGGCGACGGCCAACGCGATTGCAAGGCTCGACGTGCTGACCTCTTTTGCGCAGGTTTCGGCGGAACATCATTACGTCCGCCCGATCGTCAATCTGGACGGGAAAATCATTCTCAAGGAAAGCCGTCATCCGGTCGTCGAGGTTTTGCTTGATGCCCCCTTCGTGCCGAACGACGTTACACTCGACAGGAACGAAAACCGGGTCGCCATCATTACCGGCCCGAATATGGCGGGAAAATCCACCTATATGCGTCAGATCGCGCTGATCGTAATTATGGCTCAGATCGGCTGTTTTGTGCCGGCTTCCTATGCGGAAATCGGGATTACGGACAGCATTTTTACCCGCGTGGGCGCTTCGGACGATTTGGCTTCCGGCCAGTCGACCTTTATGGTCGAAATGTCGGAGGTTGCGGATATCATTAAAAACGCCACTGGCAACAGCTTGCTGATTTTGGATGAAATCGGACGGGGAACCTCAACCTTTGACGGGATGAGTATTGCCCGCGCCGTTCTGGAATATGTCGCCAACAAACAGCTTTTGGGCGCGAAAGCTCTTTTCGCTACCCATTACCACGAGCTGACGGAGCTGGAAGAGCTGATTGACGGCGTGAAAAATTACAATATCGCGGTCAAGAAACGCGGCGACGACATTACCTTCCTGCGCCGGATCGTGCGCGGAGGCGCGGACGACAGCTTCGGCATCGAAGTGGCCAAGCTTGCCGGCGTGCCGAATAAAATTGTGAACCGCGCAAAGCAGGTGCTGACGGAGCTGGAAAGCGGGCAGCAGGTGACTATGCCGAAAAGGCGCGGGCATAAAGAGAAAACGCAGGAAGATTTACAGCTTGTGATCACTCCGCCGAACGAGACGGAAATTATGGACAGGCTCAAAAAGCTGGACGTCAACACTCTGACGCCCATTGAGTGCATGAATACGCTGTTTGAGCTGGCCACACTCGCAAAGTAATTTGTTTTTACAGGAGCAGTGTTATGTGTCGGTTAGTTAAATTGAATGCCTCGATGGAACGGGAGTATCGGGAATACATAAGCGAATGGCAGCGCAGCGGAGAAACCATTCATCCTTTTTCCTCCTGCCAGGGGGATCACAGCTTTTCGGATTACCTGCGGCTGCAAAAAGAGTGGGAAACCGAAGGTGGCTGTCCGGAGCACTTTGTTCCGGGGAGTACATGGTTCTACGTAAATAGCGACGGAAAAATTCTTGGCTCGGTGAACCTTCGGCACAGGCTCAACGACTATCTTTTCTCAGTCGGGGGACACATCGGCTATGGCGTGCGTCCTTCGGAACGCAGAAAGGGCTATGCCTGTAAAATGCTTTCCCTCGCATTGGAAGAGGCAAGAAAATTGGAACTTCATAAGGTACTGATCACCTGTGACAGGAAGAACCGCGGCTCGGCGAGAACTATTTTGAAAAATCATGGGATTTTAGAGAACGAAGTTCAAAAAGAAAATACGATCATCCAGCGATACTGGATTTCTCTGGATAATTGACGTTTGATCTGATTATAGAAAAGGAGGCGTTTCATGAGTAAAATCAACGTATTGGACAAACATATCGCGGAATTGATCGCCGCCGGTGAAGTAGTGGAACGCCCTGCTTCCGTTATTAAGGAACTGGTCGAAAATTCAATCGATGCCGGTGCGGCGTCTATTACCGTGGAAATAAAAAACGGCGGGATTACCTATATGCGGGTCACGGACAACGGCAGCGGAATCGCCCGTGACGACGTTGCGGTCGCTTTTCTGCGCCACGCCACCAGCAAGGTTCACAGCCAGGATGATTTGGAGAGCATCTCCACTCTCGGCTTCCGTGGCGAGGCGCTGGCCTCCGTTGCGGCAGTGGCCCGGGTGGAGCTTCTGACCGCGACACAGGGCGAACTGGCGGGGACGCGCTATGAAATCGACGGCGGGGTGGAACAGGCCTGTGAGGATGCGGGCTGCGCGCAGGGAACCACCCTTGTGGTGCGTGACCTTTTTTATAATACGCCCGCGCGCATGAAATTCCTGAAAAAGGATGTTACGGAGGCAAACGCCATCGCTGCGGTGATGGACAGACTGGCTCTTTCTCACCCGGAAATTTCGGTGCGGTTCATCCGTGATTCCCGCGAAACGCTGAACAGCCCCGGCGACGGCAAGCTGAAATCAGCCGTATACGCTGTTTTCGGAAAGGAATTTACCGCGGGGCTGATACCGGTGGAATACGAATTAAATGGTGTAAAGCTTTCCGGCTTTATCAGTAAGCCTTCCTCGGCGCGTCCGAACCGGAGCATGCAGCATTTCTTCATTAACGGCCGCTATATCAAGAGCCGCACCGCGATGGTCGCTCTGGAAGAGGCATTTAAGGGTTCGTTGATGGTGGGGAAGGTCCCTGCCTGTGTGCTTCATATGGGGATTTCCTATCAGGCAGTGGACGTCAATGTCCACCCCTCGAAAATAGAGGTTCGCTTTATCAATGAAAAGCCGGTTTTTGACGCGGTTTACCACGGTGTAAAAACTGCCCTTCACAGCGGGGACGCACCAAACGTCATGGCCTTTCAAAAGCAGGAGACTTCGGTTTTCGAGCAGCCGAAGGCCCCGGTTCAGATACAGTTTTCCGCTTCCCCCGCAGCAGCGGCAGTGCAGCCGCCGCCGGCCGGGCCGGTGGTTTCGGCGGTTCGCCCTGCGGCACCGGGATACAGCTTCGCGGTCAGCGACTCACACAAGCCGACATTCCATACGAATTTCGCGGCGGCAAATATTGAATTTACCGAACCGGTTCCCGCAACACAGGAAGATCAGGCGGCCGTCCCCGCTGCCGCGGAGCCGGAGAATCCGGTGGCTCCGGAACCCGGACTAGCCAAACCTCTCGATTCCCCGGAACCGGAAAAGCTGGTGGGGGAAGCCTTCCATACTTATATTATTCTGGAACGGGGAGACGAACTGGTCTTTATCGACAAGCATGCCGCCCATGAGCGGATGCTCTATGAAAGGCTCAGGGCGCAGGAAGGCCGGGCCGACCAGCAAATGCTTTTGGAGCCGGTCGCCGTTACCTTGGAGAAAAACGAGTATGCCGCGGTGATGAATTCCCTGGACGTCTGCGCGGCGGCGGGATTTGAAATCGACGACTTCGGTTCCGGCACTGTGCTGGTCCGGAGCGTCCCGCTGATTCTCGGCGACGACGATATTGCGGGAACGGTGATGGAGATTGCGGGCTATCTGCAGTCGGCCAAAAATGATATCACGACGGAAAAGCTCGACTGGCTTTATCACAACGTCGCGTGCCGTGCGGCGGTGAAGGCGGGGGATCTGAGCTCGCCAACGGAGCTTGCCGCTCTCGCCAGGAGAATGGAAAATGAGGATATCCGCTACTGCCCGCACGGGCGTCCGGTATCCATCGTGATGAAGAAAAAGGATCTGGAGCGCCAGTTTGGGCGGATACAATGATGAACAGGAAAGATAAAATCCCGGTTGCCGCAATTGTCGGCCCAACCGCTTCCGGCAAAAGCCGCCTTGCGGCGGAGCTTGCGCTCAGCAGGAACGGCGAGGTGATTTCAGCCGATTCCATGCAGATTTACAAAGAAATGAATATCGGTACGGCTAAGCCGACGATAGAAGAAATGCGCGGCGTGCCGCATCATCTGATCGATTTTGCACCGCTTTCCCAGCCGTTCAGTGTGGCCGACTATGTCTCGCTTGCTTCGGACTGCATTTCAGAGGTGCACGCGCGCGGCAGACTGCCTGTCATTGCGGGGGGAACCGGGCTGTATATCCGCTCTCTCCTGCAAAACATACGGTTTACCGAGAACGATAAGGACGAAGCTCTGAGAAAGGAACTTGCCGAAAAGGCCGAAAAGCTGGGCGTGCAGACGCTGATCAACGAGCTGCGCAGTTTTGACCCCGCGTCTGCACAGCGGATTCATCCGAACAATCTGGGGCGCGTGATCCGCGCCATTGAGATTTACCGCACGACCGGCGTCACAATGACCGAACAGCTTGAGCTGTCAAGGCAAATGCCTTCCCCGTACGACGCGTGTATCATCGGCCTCGACTTTCAGGACCGCCAAAAGCTCTATGACAGGATTAATCTGCGGGTGGATCGGATGATGCAGGATGGACTGCTGGCGGAAGCGGAAGAAATTCTGAACCGGCCCGGCGCCCAGACTGCTTTGCAGGCGATCGGCTACAAGGAGCTTTTGCCGTATTTCCGCTCGAAGTGCTCTCTGGACGAGGCGGTCGAGTCCGTTAAGCGGGAAAGCCGCCGGTACGCCAAGCGCCAGCTTACCTGGTTCCGCCGTGACGAAAACATCCATTGGATTATGGTCGACGAGTACACGGATTTTGACGGAGTGATCGAACAGGCATTCCGGATGATCGATCGGAAAGGATGGGAACGATGAATAGTCCGCTGCTGAGAAGAATCGCATCGGCTGTTGTGGCCATCCTTCTGTTTATTTATATGGGATATCAGATTTATAACTCCCATTACGCAAAGGTCCAGACGGAAACGGCGTCCTACGCCAGCACGGCGGACACCGTACAGGTGACCGGCACCGCCGTCAGGAAAGAAAAACTGATGAATACCAAAGTCAACGGCGTGATCACTTACAGCATCAGCGACGGGGGAAAGGTGGCAAAGGGCGGCACGGTCGCGAAGATTTATCCGAACGAGCAGAGTGCCGCGGCACAGCAGCAGATTGCCGATCTTGATTACCAGATTTCCAAGCTGCAGAAGCTCAGCACGCCGGGGGACACCTATGCGGCGAGCATCGGCTCTATCGGCTCGCAGATCAACCTGAAACTGGTCGATTTGCTGGACTGCATCCAGTCGGGCGAATATACCGGGCTGACGAACAGCCGCGAGGATTTGCTCTACCTGATCAACGAGCGCCAGATCGTAACGGATAAGATGGCGAATTTTAACACCAGAATCAATGCGCTGAAAGCGGAGCGTGAAACGCTGTCCAAATCCAACAGTGCGGCGACCGGCTCTGTTACCGCTCCGGCGTCGGGTTATTTTATCAGCTCCGTGGATGGCTATGAATCGGTTTACGACTATGACAAGCTCTTGACCATTACACCTGCGGAATTCAAGGAAAAGCAAAAGGAAAAACCACCGGGGCAAAGCGGCTCCATTGGGAAGATCTGTGAAGATTACGATTGGTATTTCGCCTGTCTGGCAGCGGCGGACAAAGCGTCCAAATTTAAAGAAGGCGACGCCGTATCCATTCTGTTTCCGTTTGCCTCCAATCAGACTATCCCGGCGACGGTCGCCGCAGTGAATCAGGCGGATAAAGACACCGAAGCGGTCGTTATTCTGCAGAGCAGCAGCATGAATTCTTCTCTGGCGCTCATCCGCAACGCCACGGCACAGATTCAGATCGAAAAATACACGGGAATCCGTGTGAGCCAGAAAGCGATTCATTTTGCCAAGGTAACGAAAACAGGAAAAGACAGTAATAATAAGGCGACTTCTGTTACCAGGGAAGTCAAAGGCGTGTATGTCATGCACGGCAGTGAAATAGAGTTCAGGCAGATTTTTCCGCTGTTCAGCACGGGGAATTACGCCATTTGCCAGACCGACCCGCCGAAGGAGGACCTGATGACCGATTCAACCGTAAAGCTGTTTGATGAAGTAGTTGTGGAAGGGACTGATTTATATGATGGAAAAGTCGTCAAATGATTTTGACCGCCGTTTTTCAGATTTGGAAGAAAATCTGAAGGTGATCCGCAGCAATATAGCCGACGCCGCCGTAAAGTCGGGACGCCGCCCGCAGGATATCACGCTTCTTGCGGCTACGAAAACCGTTCCTGTGGAAGTGGTCAATCACGGGATCGCGCTCGGCATCGACCATATCGGTGAAAATAAAGTGCAGGAGCTTTGCGAAAAGTACGACGCCTATTCGCTTTCCCGGTGCGAGCTACAGTTTATCGGGCACTTACAGACCAATAAAGTAAAAAATATAGTGGGGAAGGTCTCTATGATCCAGTCGGTGGACAGCGTTAAGCTGGCAAAGGAAATTTCCCGCCTTTCGCTTGCCAGAGAGCTTACGACCGACATTCTGATCGAGGTCAATATCGGGAGCGAGTCCAACAAATCGGGGGTGCTGCCGCCGGAGCTGTACGATCTGATCGGGCAGATTTCACTTTTGCCGTCGATCCATATCCGCGGTTTGATGGCGATCCCCCCCGCGGACGCGGACAGCGGCGAAACACAGGGATATTTTTTAAAGATGTCTCAACATTTTATTGACATCAGGGATAAAAAAATAGATAATGTTAATATGGATTACTTGTCCATGGGCATGTCGTCCGATTATTCCCAAGCAATCTTATCGGGAGCCAATATGGTTAGAATTGGTTCTGCTCTGTTTGGCCCAAGAATATACAATCAATAATTATTACAGGAGGCTTAGCGATGGCAGGAATTGTAGAAAAAATCAAAGATATGTGGAACCCGCCGGAAGACGAGTACGACTACGATTATGACGGTGTCCAGCAGGAGGAAATTTCCTCCCGCCAGAACGAGGAAGCCGAAATCCGTGAACGCGATACCATTAAACGTGCACCCGTGCAGAACAGCGGAAACAAGGTAGTCAATATTCATGCGACCGCTCAGCTGCAGGTCGTTCTGTTTAAACCGGAGCGCTTCGGCGAAGAGACCTGTGCAGTGGCGGACGAGCTTTTGAAAATGCATACGGTGGTTTTAAACCTTGAAAATACAAACAAGGATATTTCCCGCCGTATTATTGATTTTCTGAGCGGCGTTGCTTATGCGAACGGCGGAAAGATCAAGAGGGTCGCCACAAGCACCTTCATTATAACGCCTTATAATGTTGATCTGACGGGTGACGACGTTTTGGATGAGCTGGAAAACAACGGTGTTTATTTTTAATGGAGAAACAGTCGGCCGACGCTATTTTTGAAGCAAAACTTTGCGATGCCGTACGTTTGGCACAAAACGGAGCGAAGCCCCGCTTTGTGGGCTTTTTAGACGAGCATCAGGCGCTTGCGGCACAGAAAATCATGAATCGTCTTTCCTTTAAAAACTATATGCTCTGGGGCGGATACGACGGCTCGGAGCGTGTAGTTTTTGGCGCGTTTCCGGACTTTGCAGAGCCGGATACCGAATCGTTTCCCATTGCCGCGGTTACTGCAAGCTATCGTGCCTGCGATACGCTTACCCACCGCGACTTTCTCGGCGCCCTCCTTGCAAACGGGCTCCAGCGTGAAACGCTCGGGGATATCCTTGTGGAGGAGGGCCGGTGCGTGATTTTCTCCCGCGGCGAGGTAACCGATTATCTTTTGTCCCAGACACAGAAAATCGGCAGAGTGGGTGTCCGGTTGGTCAAAGGCGCCGTACTGCCGCTGCCGGTTGGCAGAAGCTTTGAAGATTTTTCCGCGGTTGTCGCTTCCGCACGGCTGGACTGTATTGTCGCGGCTGCTGTCGGCACAAGCAGGGAAAAGTCATCAGAGATGATTCGTGCCGGGCTGGTGATGCTGAACCATGAAGTGAACACTTCGGTGTCGGCGTCTGTCGCGCCGGACAGCAAACTCTCCATCAGGGGAAAGGGCCGCTTTGTTCTTGACCGCCTTGGGCCCGTCACAAAAAAAGGCAGATTGAGTATCACAGGCAGGAAATATATTTAACGGAGGGCTCGAACATGCTATCAATGAACGATATTATTAACGCCAGTTTCAGAAAATCCGGTTTTTCCGGGTACCGTACCGACGATGTGGATCAATTTATCGATCAGGTAAAGGAATCCTATGATGCGCTCCTCAAAAAGGACCTGGAACAAAAAGAAGCGTATGAAAGTCTGAAAGCGGAAAATGAACAGCTTCTTGAAAAAATGAAAATATTGGCTGCAAAAGTGGAAGACTACCGTTTGGAAGAGGATGAAATCAAAAACGCCCTTGTCAGCGCTCAGAAGCTGGGCGATGCTTCCATCCGCGAATCCCGTCACAAGGCTGAAATTATTATAAAAGACGCCAACATTAAGGCGGAGCGGATTATCTCCGGCGCCAAACAGAGCGTGACCGAGCAGCAGAAGGAAATGGAGCGCCTTCAGCAGACTGTTTCGGATTTCCGTTCCAAGCTGTTGGGTCTTTATAAAGAGCACCTTACCTTAATTGACGCTCTGCCGTCGCATAAACCGGAAGCAGCGCCCGCGCCTGTACAGAATGCGGAGGTTTTGGTACCGGAGCCGGTTTCTCCGTCCCCCGCGGCTGAGGAAGAGGCTCAGCCTTTAAAAGAATCGGTTCCTTCTGAGAAGCAGGACCGCCTGTTTAACACAGAGGTTTCCAATTTCGATGATGATTTTCCGCCGGAGGGAAAGCCCAAGCATTTCAGTTCCATTCAGTTCAGCGATGAGGATGAAACTGCCGAAGGCGAGGACTCTTCCGAAGGTATTTACGACCGCCATTAAAAATGCTCCCTGCCGTTGCGCGTGAACTTTCAATAACAACTACAAAAAGGGCGGGCTGTCTGGTTCGTCCTTTTTCAATCATCATCATACCATACAAAAGGAGAGATTCCGTTGGCAATTATTGCACTATTGCTTGCAGCGGCGGCTGTCGCAATCGACCAGATTCTCAAGCTGCTGGTTACGTCCAATTTGCAGCCTAACAGCGGCTTTCATGTGATCAATGGTTTTTTAAAAATCTTTTATATTCAGAATCGGGGGGCGGCGTTCGGAATTCTGCAGAACCAGCGCTGGTTTTTCGTTGTGGTGACTCTGACTATTTCCGTCGTCATCATTTACGCCCTCTTCCAATACAGGCAGCATGATTTCTTTTCCTATGCGGCTGGTACGCTGATTATCGGTGGGGGAATCGGAAACCTGATTGACCGGATGATGTATGGCTACGTCGTCGATTATATTTCTGTCAGCTTTTTTCCTCCCATCTTTAATTTTGCCGATTGCTGTGTAACGGTCGGAACGGTGTTTTTAATGATTCATATCCTGTTTTTTTCCGATTTAAACAGCAATACGGAAAAGGTTATCCGTACAAAATAATGCAGAAGACGATTCAAATTGAGATATATCCGGAAGATTCCGGTATCCGTCTGGACAAGCTTGTCAGCAAAAAGACGGAAAATATGACACGCTCTGCGGCGGAAAAGCTGATTGAGCGGGGTAATGCGACCATGAACGGAAAGCTTCTTACGAAAAGCTTCCGGGGTACGGCAGGCGACTGCATTGACCTTGTCGTCCCCGAGCCGGAAAAGCTGGATGTCCGGCCGGAAAAAATTCCTCTGGAAATTCTGTATGAGGATGCGGATTTGCTGGTCGTCAATAAGCCGAAGGGGATGGTGGTGCACCCGGCTGCCGGTAACCACACCGGAACCCTGGTGAACGCCCTTCTGGCGCACTGCGGCGATTCGCTTTCCGGAATCAACGGGGTTGTCCGGCCCGGCATCGTTCACCGCATCGACAAGGATACAAGCGGTCTGCTGATTGTGGCGAAAAACGATTTTTCCCATCGAAAACTGGCCGAGCAAATAAAGTCACATAGCTTTACACGCCTCTATGAGGCTGTTGTCCACGGCAGTCTGAAGGAAGATGACGGGACGATCGACGCGCCTATCGGCAGGCACCCGCTCTACCGGAAGATGATGGCGGTGACCGAAAAGAACTCCCGCAATGCTGTTACGCATTACCATGTCCTTGCGCGGTACAACGGGTTTACCCATGTGCAGTGCCGTCTGGAAACGGGGCGTACCCATCAGATCCGGGTGCATATGGCGTACATTGGGCATCCGGTTGTGGGGGATGCGGTTTACGGTCCGAAGAAACCCGTTCCGAACCTGAACGGTCAGTGTCTGCACGCTAAGGTGATTGGATTCCTTCATCCGCGTGACGGCCGATACATGGAAATCACCAGCGAGCTTCCGACTTACTTTGTTCAGTTTCTGAAAAAGTTAAAGCGCGACTAGCGCTGGACAAGGTGGCTTTCAGCATGGACGACGAAAATTTGCATGTACGCTATCTCATGGTAATTGCGGCTGTACTGTTTGCCCTTATCATTGGTTACAACGCGTTTTATGTACCCGAAGTCTCTCTTTCCGATCTTGTTGTCACGACGGACGCTTCTGCGTCAGCTGATGAAACGTATATCCCGAAAACCGGATCGGAGGCTTCGTCCTCCGCAGCTTCCGCCCTTTCGTCCAAACCGGAGAAAATTGCGGGCGCAGCCTCAGCGACCAACGGAAAAATCAATATCAATACTGCCACCGCTCAGCAGCTGAGCGACGGCCTTGACGGAATCGGCGGCGTAATCGCGAAGCGAATTGTGGATTACCGGGAGAAAAACGGTTCTTTTAAAAGCATAGAGGAAATCAGAAAGGTCAGCGGCATCGGCGAAAAAACATTCGCGGGTCTCAAAGACCACATTACGGTATCATAAAAATTCAATCTACAGCGTTTCCGGTTGATCTGTAGCAAGGTTGTGTCACTCTCCCCGCCGAAGGCGGGGAGAGTGACATGTTTTATCGCGTAAACTGAAATGGAATTGCTGTGAAACAAGCATCCGCCGGTTCAGCCGGCGGATGCTTGTTTGAGGAAATATAGACTATCCGTTCTTTTGTTTGTCGTCCGTTTTTTCCGCCGTGTGGTTCTTCCTGTAGAGCCGCGCGGCTTTTTCAATTTCAGGCAGTGATTTCTGTACCGTATTGGTACAGTGAACAATCCTGATAAAAGCGCAAATGTTCAGTACGGCCGTAAACGCCATCATGGCGGCGGAAATCGCACCGATCATCATGGTAACCGCCACGACGGCGGGCTTCTTGTTTTTGCTTAGTTTCATATGATTCCTCTCTTTCTCAATCGCCAAAGCTGATGCCGATATCCCTTGCGGTCTGAATGATCTCACAATCTGTCGGGACACCCTTCAGCTTTCCCGCGACCTCATTCAATGGAACGGGAACGATGCTTCCGTTTTGCAGAGCCACCATATTTCCATATTTTTTTTCGGAAATGAGCTTCGCCGCTGCGGTGCCGAACCGCGTTGCCAGAAGCCTGTCATAGGGGCAGGGACTTCCGCCGCGCTGAAAATGACCCGGAACCGTCACGCGGATTTCCTGGCCGGTTCTCTCGCTGATTTCCCTTGCAAGCCGGTAGGAAATGGAGGGATAGGGCATTCCGGCCCTTGATGCTTTAAACTCTTTTTTATTCATCTTTGCTTCCTGCCGGGAGATCGCGCCCTCCGCTACGGCAAGAATAGAAAAGCGCTTTCCGTGTTTGTTGCGCTGTTCCAGCGTTTGGGCGATACTGTCAATGCTGTAAGGGATTTCCGGCAGGAGGATTACGTCTGCCCCGCCCGCAATGCCCGCGTGCAGGGTCAGCCATCCCGCTTTGTGGCCCATGATTTCCACAATGAATACCCTGCCGTGAGAGGTTGCGGTGGTATGGATGCAGTCCAGTACATTTGTCGCGATTTCCATTGCGCTGCTGAATCCAAACGTCATATCGGTGCCCCAGACGTCGTTGTCGATGGTTTTCGGCAGGGTGATTATATCCAGTCCTTCGTCGCTCAGCAGGTTGGCGGTTTTATGGGTTCCGTTTCCACCCAAAATCACCAGGCAGTCCAGCTTCATTTTTTTATAGTTGTCTTTCATACATTTGACTTTGTCGACACTGTTTTCGTCCATTACGCGCATCAGCTTGAAGGGCTGGCGGGAAGTGCCCAAAATGGTGCCGCCAAGGGTCAGAATACCCGAAAAATCATCCGGTTTCATGTGTTTGTAGCTTCCCTCAATCAAGCCGCGGTATCCGTCGTTGATTCCGTAGATCTCGACGTTTTCCTGAAACTCAACATAAAGCGCTTTTGCGACACCGCGGATCGCTGCGTTCAGTCCCTGACAGTCCCCGCCGCTTGTTAAAATTCCAATTCTTTTCATACGTTTCCTCTTTCCATGATTCCTTTATCTTTAAAATTACCTGAGTTCCGCACTGTAAATTGGGCGGAACGGCTTATTGCCGTCCTGCTCCTTGTATTTATTTACCGCCGCCTGTGCCAGACGGGAAAATTCAATCTGGCAATTGCAGGGGGCCTTTCCGCGTTTGTCTATATGAGCGTACACCGTGTCGGATTGCATGATTCTGGCATTGATATTGTCGCTCAGCATCAGGTCCAAGATCGCGAACGCCCGCTGCCGCAGGTCTTCTTCCTCAATCGGAAAGATAAGCTCCACACGCCGGTCGAGGTTGCGCTGCATCCAGTCCGCGCTTCCCATATAGATTTTTGGGTTGCCCCCATTTTCAAAGCGGAAAATGCGGCTGTGCTCCAAAAGCTGGCCGACGATGCTGTAGACCGTAATGTTTTCGCTGGTCCACGGCAGTCCGGGAATCAGGCAGCAGATCCCGCGCACCAGCAGGCGTACCGGAACGTTTGCCTGGGAGGCTTTGTACAGCAGCTCAATAATATCGGGATCGACAAGGGAATTTACCTTTGCCGTGATCCCGCAGGGCAGGCCCTGACGGGAGTTCTCAATCTCTTTTTCGATCATCCGCCGGAAAAAACTTCTCATTCCGTGCGGTGCAACCACGAACCGGTTGTATTCCGGCGGGCGGGAGTACCCGGTCAGCACGTTAAACAGAGAAGAAGCGTCCGTTCCGTAAGGCTCCTTGCAGGTAAAAACGCCGATGTCGGTGTAAATTTTCGCGGTCGAATCGTTGTAATTCCCCGTTCCCATATGAAGGTACCGGCGAATGCCGTCCTCATCGCGGCGGACGACCAGCAAAATTTTGCAGTGGGTCTTTAGTCCGGCCAGACCGTAGATGACATGGCACCCGGCTTCCTCCAGCTTTTTTGCCCACAGAATGTTGTTTTCTTCGTCAAAGCGCGCTTTCAGTTCCACCAGTACGGTGACCTGTTTGCCGTTTTCCGCCGCGGTAATCAGCGCCGCCACAATCGGGGAATGTCCGCTGACGCGATAAAGCGTCTGTTTGATTGCAAGCACGTTTTTGTCTTCCGCCGCCCTGCGGACGAAATCAACCACGATGTCAAAGCTTTCATATGGATGGTGAACCATCCTGTCCTTTTCGCGGATGGCTTCAAAAATATCGTTGTAGCCCCAGAAATCGGCGGGGGGATAGACCGGCTCGATCGGCTGAAAGCACAAGTTTTTAAATTCGGGAATGGAGGCGAATTTTGAGAAAAAGGTCAGATCAAGCGGGCCGGGCAGCTCATATATTTCATCCTCGCTGACGTCGAGCATATCAATCAGAAATTCCCGCGTCTCCGCGTCGCATTTCTGCATCAGTTCCAGACGCACAGGCTTGCCGCGCTTGCGCTTTTTAATGGATTTCTGTATTTCGATCAATAGGTCTTCCGATTCCTCGTCAATGTCCAGATCCGAATTGCGGGTCATACGGAACGGGCAGGCGGACTGAATATCGCTGAGCTCGAACAGCTCTTCCAGCTTATACATAATGACATTTTCCAAAAGAACGTAGGTTTTGCCGCGGGTGGAGGGAACTTCCAGAAACCGGGACAGAATCGACGGTACCTGTACGACGGCGAAATAGGAATCCTCCTCACCCTTGAGCCTTACCGCGATATTCAGGCTTTTATTTGCAAGCAGGGGGAACGGGCGGCTTGTGTCCACTGCAAGCGGCGTCAGCACGGGGAAGAGCACTTTACCAAAGTAATCAGAAATAAAACGCAGCTGATCGGGGCTCATCTCCTCAGGAAGGATAAAGCTGATATCGCTTTTTCTCAATGCCGGCATAATAGAGCGGTACCAACAAGAATACTGCTTTTCCGTAAAGGCGTGGATCTTTTGGGAGAGCAGGGGCAGAAGCTGTTTCGGTTTCAGGCCGGAAGGATCCTCGCCCCGATAATCCGAATTGACCTGTTCCTTCACGCCGGCTACGCGTACCATAAAGAATTCATCCAGATTGGAAGCAGTAATCGCCAGAAAACGGATGCGTTCCATAATCGGGTTTTCCCGTTCGAAAGCCTCTTCCAGCACCCGGCCGTTAAAGTCCATCCAGCTCAGTTCACGGTTAATATAGGGGATTTTTATTTTTTCAGTTGTATCGTTCATGATCAACACACAGCCTTTTTATATAAGAGATGATTTGATGGTGAGCACCGGATTGTATCCGAAAACCTCTTTAAAGAAAGGGGCGCACTGTTCAAACGCCCATTTTTCCAAATAAACGTTATCGTTGCTTTCCGCTGTAATGAGTAACTTGTCGTTTTCCAGCTTGACCTTAATATCCTTCAGCTTCTGCTTCTGCGATTTATCCAGGGCATTGGCAAGTCGAAAAATTGCCACCAGTTTGGAAACGATCAGCCTGTTCCTGTCGCTGGTGCGGATAAATTCAACGTCGTCGTAATTCGGAACGTCGTATTCGTTGTACCGGGAGACATACGCCGTAATCAGCATCTCGTCATCGGTCATTCCGTAAACGTCAATATCTTTAATCAGGTCGAACGCGCTCAAAAGGTGCTGTTTAGCCGTCACATAGTGCCCACTGTCG
>UREO01000001.1 GCA_900546895.1 uncultured Oscillospiraceae bacterium | reverse complement strand
TGTAGCATGATATCAGGTGTGAGGAAAAATAGAATTGATGAGGACAGATATGAATTTATTAGAGATTAAGTATGAGAACCTGAAAGAATATTTAAGAAGTTTGAAAAGCGTAGCCGCCGCTTTTTCCGGCGGTGTTGATTCCACTTTTCTTCTGAAAGTGGCCCATGATGTTTTGGGTGATCGGGCAATTGCCGTTACAGCGCGTTCCCTCAGTTTCCCAAAAAGGGAACTGGACGAGGCAACGGCGTTTGCGTTAGACAATTCCATCGAACATATCGTTGTGGACTCCGAAGAACTGAATATCGACGGTTTTTCCAAGAACCCGACCAACAGATGCTACTTATGTAAATCTGAGCTTTTTTCCAAAATTAAAGCAATCGCACAGACAAAAGGAATTGAAAATGTTATCGAAGGTTCCAATTCGGACGATAACGGAGATTATCGGCCGGGCCTGATGGCCGTTGCGGAACTGGGGATTAAAAGCCCCCTGAGGGAGGCCGGTCTTACGAAGGCGGAAATCCGCCAGCTTTCCAAAAAGCTGGGACTTCCCACATGGAACAAGCAGTCCTTTGCCTGTTTGTCTTCTCGTTTTCCGTACGGGGAGAACATTACGCCGGACAGGCTGCGCATGATCGATCAGGCTGAACAGTATCTGCTTGATTTGGGTTTCCATCAGGTGCGCGTCCGTTTTCACGGAAATCTTGCCCGTATCGAGACGGATGAAATCGGTTTTGCCGCAATGCTGGACGGAAGGACGCGTGATAGAATTAATTCCAGATTTAAAGAGATCGGGTTTACCTATATTGCGCTGGATATCAAAGGTTACCGTACCGGAAGCATGAATGAGACCTTGAATCAATAAAAAAGCCATCCTCAATTTTTGCATAGCAGAGTCCCGGACCGTTTGACGGAGGTCCGGGGCTTTTCTCATCCTTACTATCATTCTTATTGCTGAACGTTCTGGATTACGGCAGTAAAAGCGAGGTCAGCATTCTGGGAATCGGCGGCTCCTTCGGTACCACCGTACTGCAGTTGAAAAATGTATGTAAAAGCCACGGCTGCAAGGGTGTGAAACTCTATTATCTGTCTGAACGGAGCAATAATATGACGGAGCTGAAAACGATCTGCAGGGAATGTGTTCAGGGTCCTGCCGAAGACGTTCAGCTGTATTTCGGCGGCAGGCAGTACGATTATATTGTGCTTGAAAGCGAATCGGCCGCGCTTCACAACAGGGAAGGGCTTTTTACAATTCTCTACGGCCTCCTGAAGCCCGGCGGGCAGCTGGTATGTACAGCGGCGGGTCCGAAAGTCCTTTATGAAACGATGGGAATCTTTTACCGTCTGGGCGCCGACTTTCACAAACAAATCAACAATTATTATTATCTGTCTTTTGCCAGGCCGGAGCAGCCGTCGGGCGAGGAAACGCTACTCCAGCCAGCAGATGGCCTGTTCTGAAACGGTAAAGTCCAGCTTTTGCTGCAGCTTTAGGGAAGCCGTATTTCCGGCAATGATCTGAGCGAACGGAACCCGGCCTTCCGCCAGGAAACGGTTGGCGAGGAAGGTTTCCAGCACGACGGCAATGCCCTGGCGGCGGTATTCCGGAAGCACTTCCAGCAGACCCATGGAGCCTTCCGCGTGAGTGCCGGCAAATCCTGCCAGCGTGCCGCTAAGAAACGCTCCGAACATGGAGCCGGATTCCAGGCGTTCCTGCACCGACACGATACCGGCAAGGGAATAGTACTTTAACAGAAACGGCAGATACGATTCGTCCAGCGGGCGGATCATCGCCGAGGACTCCGGTACGGGCAGCGGGTTCCTATTAAAATATGCCGCCTGATGGCAGGCTGTTTTCCTTTGGAACCGGAATTGCTTCTGAACCGTATCGACACAGAAATTCTGATGTGTGACGATCACTTCGGGCTGTCTGACGGACGAAAGCATTTCTTTCGCTGCCTGTCCGTCCTGTGCGCTGATCATGTAGACGCCGTAGCTTTCATTATAAAGCAGGACGCCCCGGTCGGACGCCTGCAATATTTCGGTATCCTTCCGCTTTAGGATTTCCAGCATATCAATATGTAAGAGTATATCCTTTGATAAATAGGATACGGCCTGTTTTCTACCCATTACATTTTCGCGTCCTTTCTGTTGAACTGCTATAACATTTCCAGCTGATTCTGCAGCGAGGCTGCGTTCTTCGTAAGCTGAATTGGAATTGCTGTATGAGAAAGAGCACCCGCAAATGCGGATGCTCTTTCTTGGCGGAGAGGAAGCGACTCGAACGCTCAATGCCTTGCGGCACACCACATTTCCAATGTGGCTCCTTACCATTAGAATACCTCTCCAAATGGCAATTAAGTTGCTTTCACATCAGGCAACTCTGATATTATATCGAATGTTCCGGGAAAAATCAACCCCTAATTTACAGATATTTGAAGTTTTACGGAAATTCCTGCGTTTTTGGTGTTGCAGAGAGTTGCTTCGTGTTATAATATAAGAACAATTCATAAGTTGCTAATATTTAGGAGGTATCAGCTTGAAAAGGACTGAAATAGCCGAATTATATTCCAAAACAGCGGAACTCGGCGGTAAAACCGTCATGGTTTGCGGCTGGGTACGCACGATCCGGGATTCCAAAGCACTTGGTTTTATTGAACTGAATGACGGAAGCTGCTTTAAGGGAGTTCAGATTGTATTTGAATCCGATAAAATTTCTAATTTTACAGAGATCGCAAAGCTGAATGTGGGTTCGGCTCTTACGGTGTCGGGCGAACTGCTTTTAACGCCCGAAGCGAAGCAGCCTTTTGAAATCCATGCCGCGCAGGTGGAGGTGGATGGCCAGTCCACGCCGGATTATCCCCTTCAGAAAAAACGCCATTCTTTGGAATATCTGCGTACGATCGCCCATCTGCGCCCGCGCACCAATACGTTCAGCGCGGCGTTCCGCATCCGCTCCGCCGCCGCGTTTGCGATTCATAAATTTTTCAATGAAAATGATTTTGTCTATGTTCATACTCCGCTGATTACCGGCAGCGACTGTGAGGGAGCGGGAGAGATGTTTACCGTGACCACGCTGGACGCGGACAACCCTCCCCGGACGGAAAACGGTGCGGTGGACTATTCGCAGGACTTTTTCCAGAAGCATACTTCGCTGACGGTTTCGGGGCAGCTTGAAGCCGAGTGCATGGCCATGGCTTTTGGAAAGGTATACACCTTCGGCCCGACCTTCCGTGCGGAAAAATCCTATACCCAGCGCCACGCGGCAGAATTCTGGATGATAGAGCCGGAAATTGCGTTCGCCGACCTGCAGGACGACATGGAGCTGGCGGAAGCGATGATTAAATTCGTCATTGGATATGTTATGGAGACCTGTCCGGACGATATCGCGTTCTTTAATCAGTTTATCGACAAGGGCCTTGTGGATCGTCTGCAGAATGTCGTCGATTCCGATTTTGCCCGCGTGACCTATACCGAGGCAGTTGAGCTTCTAAAGAAAAACAACGACCAGTTTGAATATAAAGTGGAGTGGGGAACCGACCTTCAGACCGAGCACGAGAAATATCTTACGGAAAAGGTTTACGGAAAGCCGGTTTTTGTGACCGATTATCCGAAGGAAATCAAAGCATTTTATATGCGTCTGAATGACGACGGCAAAACGGTGGCGGCGGTAGACCTGCTGGTGCCGGGAATCGGTGAAATTATCGGCGGCAGCCAGCGCGAGGAGCGCATGGACGTTTTGCAGCAGCGCATGAAGGAGTTCCATCTGGATGAGGAAAATTACTGGTGGTACCTCGACCTGAGGCGCTACGGCGGCACAAAGCACGCCGGTTACGGCCTTGGCTTTGAGCGTCTGGTCATGTATCTGACAGGAATCGCCAATATCCGCGACGTGCTGCCTTTCCCGCGCACGACCGGCACGGCGGAATTTTAATAAGGGGATTTGAATTCACAAACAGAAAGGATGTGTCTTTAATGGCAATGTGGAAGGAAAGCCTGAAAATCGGCGTGCCTCTGATCGACGGGGAGCACAAGGAGCTGTGCGACCGGATCGACCAGCTCTTTGCCGCCTGCAATCAGGGCAAGGGCAAGGAAGAAATTTTCAAAACGCTGGAGTTTCTGGAGGGCTATACCATCAAGCATTTTTCGGACGAGGAAAAGCTGCAGAGAAGCAGCGCCTATCCGAAGTACAAAGAGCATAAGGAACTGCATGAGTATTTTAAGAAGCAGATTGCCGATCTGAAAAACGATCTTTCAAAAGAGGGCGCTTCCATCGCGCTGGTATCCAAAACCAATTATTTTCTGATGAACTGGCTTCTGAATCATATCCAGAAGGTGGACATTGAGCTTGCGCAGTATTTGAAGTGATTTCCATCGGAACTTTTTTGGGCAGCTTCCTAAATGTAATACATAGAAATGGGTTCTTAAGATTCTAATTTCATGAAGATTGATGAAAATGCAGGAATTTTATTTTAAACTTGCATTTCATCACAGCGTATATTAGAATAATAGGAGTTTACATATGTATTTTGCATATTATGATAGGGAGATGCTCATGTTGCAATTTTTATCCATGTCAGATTCCGAGCTGTCAAAAGTGAAAGCAGACTTGCAGAGCCGCTACGACCAGTTTAAAGCACAGGGCCTTAAACTGAATATGGCGCGTGGAAAACCGGCGACGGATCAGCTGAATCTTTCCATGAAAATGCTGGATACTCTAAATTCGGGTTCCGATATGCATTCTTCAACCGGGGACGACTGCCGCAATTACGGTCTGCCGGACGGTCTGCCGGAGCTGAGGGAGCTGTTCGCGGAAATGATGGGCGTGGACAACCACAATATCATCGTCGGCGGAAACTCCAGCCTGAACATGATGTTCGACGCGGTATCCTGTGCCATGACGCATGGTTTTGCAGGCTGCGAGCCGTGGGGCAGACAGGGACCTGTAAAATTCCTGTGCCCCTCGCCCGGTTACGACAGGCATTTTGCCATCACCGAATATTTCGGCTTTGAGCTGATCACCGTGCCGATGCTTGCCACCGGTCCGGACATGGATGTGGTGGAGAAGCTGACCGCGGACGATGCGGCGATTAAGGGAATCTGGTGTGTGCCGAAATATTCCAACCCCACGGGCATTACCTATTCCGACGAAACGGTGCGGCGGTTTGCGGCCCTGAAGCCGGCGGCAAAGGATTTCAAAATCTTCTGGGATAACGCCTACTGTGTTCATGATCTGACGGATACTCCGGACACCCTGCTGAACCTTTGGCACGAATGCCGGAAATATAACAATATCGATTTGCCTATTTTCTTTGCTTCCACCAGCAAGATCACCTTTCCGGGCGCGGGTATCGCAGCCATGGGGGCAAGCGAAAGCAACCTTGCCGTCCTGAGGGAGCATTATTCCTTTCAGACGATCGGGCCGGATAAGCTGAATCAGCTCCGCCACATTTATTTCCTCAAGGATATGGACGGCGTGATGAAGCACATGGCAAAGCACCGTGCTCTGCTGGAACCGAAATTCCGGACGGTGCTCTCCAGCTTGGAATCGGAGCTGGGAGGCAAAGGGGTTGCCAAATGGACCAACCCGAACGGCGGTTATTTTGTCAGCGTGGATGTTTTGGCCGGCTGCGCAAAGCGCGTGGTTTCGCTCTGCAGGGAGGCGGGAGTCACCCTTACCGGTGCTGGCGCGACGTATCCGTACGGCAAGGACCCGAACGACAGGAATATCCGGGTTGCGCCGACTTACCCGCCCGTGGCGGAACTGGAACAGGCGATGGAATTGTTCTGTATCTGTGTTCAGCTGGCAGCGGCGGAAAAGCTGTTAAGCAAATAAGGGAAGGGGAGCGCCGCTCCCTTTCTTTTTTTGACTGTATCCGTTAATAATCTTGCCAAATTGATTGACTTTTTGGGGCAATAACAATATAATAAAGTTTGTTACGTCTGCGAGGATTCACAGAATACCAAAATTGGAGGATTTACGAATGAAGCGAGTAGCAAAACCAGTTTTTTTCATCGTCGCCCTCCTCATACTGTTTTTAACTTATACCGCTACCTTTGGTATTAAGGGACAAAACGGGGATAATTCGAACACCTACATAAAGGGTGTAAGCGACATTAGATGGGGAATTGACATCAACGGCGGCGTCGAGGCTACGTTCAGCCCCGCAACTTCGACCAAGGCAACCAAGGAACAAATTGATTCCGCCAAATCAATTATTGAGCTTCGAATGACTGACAAACACATCACCGATTATGAGTTGTATACGGACTACGATCATGACCGGATTATTGTCCGCTTCCCGTGGAAGAACGGCGAAACCAGTTTTGACCCGGAAAGCGCAATTCAGGAGCTTTCCGCAACGGCGATGCTTACCTTCCGTGAGGGCGGCGAGTACACGACGACGGAAACCGGTTCCGACGGACAACCCGTCTATAAAACCCCGAAGGGGATTACTGCGGAAAAAATTATTCTTCAGGGAAACGAAATCAGTAGCGCCAAGGCCGATATGTATTCGGACCAGACGACTGGCGGGCAACAATATCGGGTGTCTCTTGAATTGAGTGACAGTGGGACCGAAAAATTCGCGGAGGCGACCGAGCGCCTGCAGGGCCAGGTTATTTCCATCTGGATGGACGATGTGATGATTTCCAGCCCGACGGTCAACGCGGTCATTACTGATGGGAAATGCACGATTGAGGGCAATTTTACCGCTGCGGAAGCATCCGATTTAGCAAACAAGATTTCTGCCGGTGCGCTTCCCTTTAAGCTTACCACTACAAACTTCAGTACGATCAGTCCTCTGCTGGGAGCTTCTTCGCTGCACGCCATGCTGATTGCCGGCTGCATTGCATTCGCTATCATTTGTATCTTTATGCTTTTCGTTTTCAGACTTCCCGGCTTTGTTGCGATTATTGCGCTGCTTGGCCAGATCGCGCTTTCCTTTGCGGCTGTTTCCGGTTATTTCCCGTTTGTAAACAGCTTCACCATGACCCTGCCCGGTATTGCCGGTATTATTCTTTCCATCGGCATGGGCGTGGACGCAAATATTATTACCGCATCCAGAATCAAAGAGGAACTGTGGGCGGGCAAAACGCTTGACGGTGCGATCCAGAAGGGTGACGACAACAGCTTCTGGGCGATTTTTGACGGTAATATTACCGTTATTATCGTTGCTCTGATCCTGATGGGCGTTTTCGGACCGACGAATATTCTTTCCATGATCTTTGGTCCGTCGACCACCGGTTCCATTTATTCCTTCGGTTATACTCTGCTCATTGGTATTGTCGGCAACTTCGTATTCGGCGTAACGGCGACCCGCTTAATGACAAAGTCCCTTTCCGGGTTTAAGTTCGCACGCAGCAAATGGTTATATGGAGGTGCCGCAAAATGAAAACCTTTCACATCAAATTTTTTGAAAACAGGAAAATCTTTTTCGGCATTTCCATTGGAATCATGGCGATCGGTCTGATTTTCAATATCATTTTCGGCACCCAGCTCGACATTCAGTTTACCGGCGGCGCGGTCATCAAATATTCCTATACCGGAAAGATCGTACAGGAAGATGTCGAGAAGATTGTACAGGATACCACGCAAAAGGATGTTACCGTCCGTATCCTTGAAGATGTAAAATCCGCCGACGGTTCGGAAGCCAAAAATAATGTTTCCATTTCTTTTGCGGGAACGGATTCCATTTCCATTGACAGCCAACAGGCGATTGCCAAAGCGCTTGCGGCGAAATATCCGAACGCGGGCTTTCAGGTTGTCGAGTCTAGCTCCATCAATCCGTCTATGGGACGCAGCTTCTTTGCAAAATGTATCGCGGCGATTGTGATTGCCTCCCTGCTGCTGATTCTTTATGTTGCACTCAGGTTTAAGAAAATTGGCGGTATGTCCGCAGGCGTTATGGCGATTATCGCTCTTCTGCACGACGTCGCGATGGTTTACTTTACCTTTATTATTTTTAGAATGCCGCTCAACGACAGCTTTATTGCGGCTGTTCTGACCATTTTGGGATATTCTCTGAACGACACTATCATCATTTACGACCGTATCAGAGAAAACCGCAGGCTGCTTGGACCGAAGACTCCGTATTCGGTTCTGGTCAATACCAGCATCAACCAGACTTTCACCCGTTCCCTCTATACCGCCGGATGCACCTTTTCATCCATTGCAACGGTGTATGTGGTCGGCGCTGTTTATGGTCTGAGCAGTGTAACTACGTTCGCTCTGCCGATGATGGTCGGCGTTATCACCGGCTGCTATTCCTCCGTCTGCATTGCCGGTCCGATGTATGTTATGTGGCAGAACCATAAGGCTGCAAAAAGGGCGCAGGCAAACGCTTAAGTCTTTTACGCGGGTGAAAACCGTTATTTGAATCCATGCCACCGGTCTGTCCGGCTGACCTTTTTCTGTGGTCGCCGGCAGTTATCGGTGGCTTTTTGTTGTCATGCATGGGAACCGTGGCCGCTTTGATGTGATAGGATGCAGATAAATATTGAATATTTTTTATCAAAATGATACAATAAGAAATTATGGGGCAGGTGTAGTGCGTGAGTATAAAAAAGTGGCAAGTCTTTCCTTATGACGGTCGATCTGCGCAAAAAATATCGAATGAAACAGGAATCCCGGAACTTCTGGCGGTTTTGCTGCAGGCACGGGGAATCACTGAGTCGGAGCACATCCGGAAACTGTTTCAGTCCGAACTGACTTTTTCCGATCCGTTTTTGATGGCCGATATGCGTCAGGCGGCAGACCGTATTTTAAGCGCTGTGGACGGATTTGAAAAAATAGCGGTTTATGGAGATTACGACGCCGACGGGGTAACCTCTACCGCGATGCTGTATTCCTATCTGGAATCCTGCGGAGCAAATGTGCTGTATTATATTCCGGATCGTGAAAGGGAAGGCTACGGTCTTAACGTCAACGCAGTCAAAACACTGCACGAGCAGCAGGTCAGCCTGATTGTTACGGTGGATAACGGAATATCGTCGATCGAAGAAGTCGATTACGCGAACAGCCTTTCTATGGACGTTGTGATTACGGATCACCATCGGCCGCGCGCGGAGCTGCCGCGTGCCTGTGCTGTTGTGGACCCTTACCGAAGCGACTGTAAAAGTCTTTATAAAGATTTTTCCGGCGTCGGCGTCGCCTTTAAGCTGATTATGGCTCTGGA
The DNA here is from genome assembly GCA_900546895.1 of uncultured Oscillospiraceae bacterium. GTDB lineage: Bacteria > Bacillota > Clostridia > Oscillospirales > Acutalibacteraceae > Caproiciproducens. The sequence goes on along the minus strand of UREO01000001.1, from coordinate 31,048 downwards.
AGGGGAAGACTGTGATATAACGGCTCTTCTCGATAATTACGCCGATCTCGTCGCGATCGGGACGATCGGCGATATTGTTCCTCTGACCGGAGAAAACCGCAGCTTTGTCAAAGCGGGACTCAGGATGATTTCCCGTACCGACCGGCTCGGCCTCCGCTCTTTGCTGGAGCAGGCGGGAATGGAAGGGAAAAAACTGTCGTCCGGAAATATTGCCTTTACCATTGTGCCTCGCATCAACGCGACGGGGCGGATCGGTTCCCCCGACAGGGCGGTCCGTCTGCTGTTAACCGAATATCCGGACGAAGCGGGAGAACTTTCCTGCGATATCAATGACGAAAATGAATACCGGCGCCAAATTGAGAGAGAAATATATGAGAAAGCACTGCAGCAGTTAAAGGAACAGCCGCAGCGCCTGTACGACCGTGTTTTGGTCATCGAGGGCGAAAACTGGCACCACGGCGTCATCGGGATTGTTTCTTCCAGAATTACCGAGCAGTTTGGAAAACCGAGTATTATCATTTCTTATTCCGGTGAAGAAGCCAAGGGCTCCGGCAGAAGTATTGAGGGCTTTTCCCTTTTTGAAGCGGTGCGTTCCTGTGACAGACTGCTTACCCGTTACGGCGGGCACCCGATGGCGGCCGGGTTGACGCTGCCGACGGAAAACATTGCCGCGTTCCGGAAAACGATCAATGCTTACGCCGCTTCCCTAGACGGCCCGATGCCGGTTCCCGTTTTGAAAATCGACTGTCTTTTAAAACCGCAGCAGCTGATGCTGGACATCCCCGAATATGTACAGGCGCTGGAACCGTTCGGGATGGGGAATCCGTCGCCGCTCTTTGGTTTGTATCATATGACATTGTCCGACATCACGCCGGTCGGCGGGGGAAAGCATCTGCGCGTAACCGTGAAGCAGGGTACCGCCGCTGTACGCTGCATGAAGTTCGGCACCACGCTGGAGCAGTTCCCGTATTCTCCCGGCGATCTGCTTGACCTTGCGGTCACGCTGGAATCACGGGAATACAACGGAAAAAATACGCTTTCCATCTATATCAAAGATCTGAAACGCTCCGATGTGGATTTGGACGAAGTCATTGCCGGACTTGCACTTTATGAAAAATCCAAAAGAGAAGAACCGTTGTCGCAGGAAGAGCTTTCCGGCCTGATACCGAACCGGAACGAATTTGCCGCCGTTTATCGCGCGGTGCGCGCGGGGAACGGCTTTCATGGGGAAGCGGAAAGCCTTTTGGCGAAAATCAGCTCCGCGCAGATCGGTTTTGGAAAGCTTCTGACAGCACTGGATATCCTTGCCGAGCATCGTCTGATCAAGCTGGAGAAATCCGGCAGTCTCTGTACGGTAGAAATGGTACATACGGAAAAGAAAGTGGATCTGTTCCGTTCCAACATACTGAATCATTTATATTCTCTGGGAAAGGAGGGTGAATCCTATGGCGTGGCCGCTAATGACGTATGACCGTTTGGTCTCTTTAATCAAGGAAAGTGAACATGAATATGACATGGATGTGATAGACCGCGCCTATCAGCTCGCGGTAAAATCCCATGAGGAGCAGAAACGCCTTTCCGGCGCACCCTATATTTCCCATCCTGTTGCGGTTGCGTGCATTCTGGTAGGACTGGGTATGGACACCGAATCCGTTGCCGCCGGTCTTCTGCACGATGTCGTGGAGGATACACCGGTCAATCTGGAGCAATTGAAAAAGAGCTTTGGGGCGGAAATTGCCAACCTGACGGACGGCGTAACAAAGCTCGGCCGTATTCCGTACTCTTCCCGGGAGGAACAGCAGGCGGAAAACCTGCGCAAAATGCTGATCGCCATGGCGGAGGACATTCGGGTCATCATTATTAAGCTGGCCGACCGCCTGCACAATATGCGCACGATTGAATTTATGCCGCCGCAGAAGCAGCGCGACAAGGCGTTGGAAAACATGGAGGTTTACGCCCCGATCGCGCACCGTTTGGGAATCCGGGCCGTGAAAGAGGAACTGGAAGACCTTTCCCTCCGATGTCTGGACCCCGTGGCCTATGAGGAGATTGAAAGCAGCCTTGAGCTGCGAAGCAGCGAGCGGAAAGCCTTTATTGAACGGACAAAAAAGTGTATTTTTGAACGCGTGTCGCCGCTGATTCCCAACGTTTATCTGGAAGGAAGAGTCAAGAGCATCAACGGGATTTTCCGGAAGACGTTTATTCAGGGACGCTCCATGGATGAAATATACGATATCTACGCCGTACGCGTCATCGTCGATACGGTAAACGACTGTTATAACGTTTTAGGCGTTATTCACGACATGTACCGCCCGATTCCGAACCGGTTCAAGGATTATATCTCTACCCCGAAGCCGAATTTATATCAGTCCCTGCACACAACGGTGATCGGGAAGGACGGGATTCCGTTCGAGGTGCAGATCAGAACGTGGGAAATGCATCATACCGCGGAATACGGAATCGCGGCTCACTGGAAATATAAGCTCGGCCTTGGCGGAAAGAGCGGCGATTCGCTGGAACAGCGTCTTGCCTGGATTCGCCAGATGCTGGACAGCCAGAAAGACAGCGGGGACGCGACTGATCTGGTGCGCACCATCAAATCGGATCTGGCTCCGGAGGAGGTCTTTGTCTTTACGCCGAGAGGCGATGTCATTAACCTGCCGTCCGGCTCCACCGTGATCGACTTTGCCTATGCCATTCACAGCGCCGTCGGTAACCGGATGATCGGCGCCAAGGTGGACAAGCGGATTGTACCGATTGATTACAAAGTAAAAACCGGTCAGATCATTGAAGTCCTGACCTCCAAAGAAACCCGCGGGCCCAGCCGTGACTGGCTGAAAATTGTCAAAACAAGCGAGGCCCGCAATAAGATACGTGCCTGGTTTAAGCGTGAGAAGCGCGATGAGAATATCGTTGAGGGAAAAGCGGAGCTGGAACGTGAGTTCAGAAGGAACGGCATTGAAATGAGCGAGTCCGAGCTTGCTGCTCTGCTTGAGAAAATCGGCGCAAAACAGAACTGCGTCACGGCGGACGACGTATATTCCGCCATTGGCTACGGCGGAATCCAGCTTTGGAAAATCATGCCCAAAATCAAAGAAGACTATATGAAGGACAAGCGTCCGCCTGTGGCCGTGCCGGCACAGCCGTCTGCCAAGCAGGCGCCGAAGAAGCCGGTGGGCGGCGTTACGGTCGACGGGATGGACAACTGCCTGATTAAGTTTTCGCGTTGCTGCAACCCCCTGCCCGGAGACGACATCATCGGCTTTATTACCCGTGGCTTCGGCGTTTCCATCCATAAGCGCACCTGTTCCAACGTTCCGCAGAATCTGCAGGACGCGCCCGAACCGGAAAGGTGGATCAGAGCGCACTGGACAGGCGAAGTCAAGGAAGAATTTAAATCCACGCTGGAAATTGTGGCGAACGACCGTTCCGGCCTGCTTGCCGACGTGACCCAGCAGCTTTTCAATATGCATATCTTTATCCATTCGCTCAATTCCAGAGAAACAAAGGACGGCAGCGCCGTGATCTCCGCTACCATCACCATCAACGGCCTCGAGCACCTGAACAGCATCATTAATCGCCTTCAGAATATTGAGGGGATTATTTCCATCAAACGTTCCTGAGAGCGAACCGGATAGCCGGACTGTCGGCAATTATGAAGATACAGGAGGACTTGGACCAGATATGAAAGTAACTAGAATCACCGGCGGGCCGCTGCCCACCAACTGCTATATTCTGACAGATGACGAAACCGGTCTGTCCGCGGTAATCGATCCGGGTTTTGAGGACCCGAGACTGACGGAGGCGGTTCTGGCCGCGGGCAAGGAGAATGTCAAAGCCATTTTGTTAACTCACGGGCATTTCGATCATATTATGGGGGTAAGTTCTTTAAAACGGCTGACGGGTGCTAAAATCTATCTCTATTCCGACGATATGCTGTTTACTTCAGACAATTCCCTGAACTTGTCCACCATGGTCGCTCCGCTGGGAGCGGAGCCCTTTACGGCGGACGTCGCGCTGAACGACGGCGATACGATAAAGCTTGGCAGCCTGAAAATCCGTGTGATGCATACGCCCGGACATACGATCGGCAGCTGCTGCTATCTTGTGGGGGATGTTGTTTTTACAGGAGATACGCTGATGAAATGCAGCTGCGGCAGAACGGATTTCCCGACCGGAAGCTACCCGCAAATGATGGACTCCCTGAAAAAGCTTGAAAATCTCGAAGGGGATTATCATGTTTACCCGGGACACGAAGGAGAAACGACGCTGGAATACGAAAGAAAAAACAATCCGTATATGGGGAACGGCGTCTTATGATTTTGATGATCGACGGACACTCGTTCCATTACGAAATGGAAAATCTCTGCCGCGTCTTTTTTCCTTATCAAAAAATTAAAGTGGTTTCCGAATTGCCCGCCGACGGTCAGGACGACTTGCTTGTTTATACCGGGCTGAAGGCATTGCCTCAAGCGCTGAAGATTTCCGTGCGCGTGAAGCTCGGCTCCTACGAGGGTGAAGATTCGGATACGCTCGCTTTATCGGGAGGCGTTCAGCAGAAGGACAGCGAGCGCCGTATGGCGGTTATGCTGTTCCGCCTTCTGACGCGGTACTGCGGCTTTACCCCGAAGTGGGGTATCCTGACGGGAGTCAGGCCGGTAAAGCTGCTGCGCCGCCTGATTGCCGAAAAGGGGGAACAGGAAGGGCTGGATTATTTTCGGAACGAGCTTCTTGTGTCCGGCGCCAAAACGGAATTAAGCCTTCTGACCATGCGCGGGGAAGAGAAGATTCTGGCACAGTCCCGACCGGAATCCTTCAGCCTGTATGTTTCCATTCCTTTCTGCCCGACACGCTGCTCTTACTGCTCTTTTGTTTCGTCGTCGGTGGAAAAAACGGCAAAGCTGATTCCGCAGTATCTGACTCTTCTTTGCGAAGAAATCCGACATACCGCGAAAGTAGCCGCTGGCCTGAAGCTGCGGCTGGAGTCCGTCTACATCGGCGGGGGAACGCCCACGACTCTGTCCGCACAGCAGATGGAGGTCCTTCTGACCGCTATCCGCGACAGCTTTGACTTGTCGGCCTGCCGTGAGTTCACCGTGGAAGCGGGCAGGCCGGACACCATTGACGGTGATAAGCTGGACGCAATGAAAAGGCGCGGGGTTACGCGCATCAGCATCAATCCGCAGACGCTGAACGACGAAGTGCTCAAAGCAATCGGCCGCCGCCACACGACCGCCCAGACCCTTTCAGCTTTTGCGCTGGCACGCGAACACGGCTTCGGCAATATCAATATGGATCTGATTGCGGGACTGCCGCAGGATACGGTGGAGAGCTTTCTGTCCACTTTGGATGAAGTGATCCGCCTTGCCCCGGAAAGCGTTACGGTCCACACGCTTGCCCTGAAGCGTTCGGCCAGGATTTTTCAGGAGGGAAGCGAGCCCTTTGTAAGCGGCGCACAGGCGTCGGAAATGCTGGATTACGCTGACAACCGGCTGCTTTTACACGGATATTTGCCGTATTACCTTTACCGGCAGAGCCGGATGGTGGGCAATTTGGAAAATACCGGATGGGCGAAGCCCGGTTTTGAAAGTCCGTACAATGTTGTGATTATGGATGAATCCCAGACAATTCTCGCCTGCGGCGCGGGTGCCGCTAGCAAGATCAAAGACTCGTACTCGGACGGGCTTACCCGTATTTTTAACTTTAAATATCCCTATGAATATATCAATCGCTTTGAGGAAATGATTATTAGAAAAGATCAGGTGAAAACTGTTTATGAGCAATTTCGTGGAGTATCAGAACGAGCTCAGTAAGATCAATACCACGGCATCCACACAACCGGAAGCTTTTGTTATGCGGACAGAAGATGCCTATCACCAGAGCATTCGAAAGATAGCCAGAACCATTGCCGGACAAAAGCAAAACTGCAGGCTGATTATGCTTTCCGGCCCGTCCAGCAGCGGAAAAACAACCACCTCGAATCTTTTGAAAAACGCATTTCAGTCGATCGGAATCGGCTCCACCATCATCTCTCTGGACGATTTTTACCGCGGGGAGAGGCAGGCTCCGGTGCTTGCCAACGGGCAGCACGATTATGAGTCCGTGGATGCGCTGGATGTTCCCGATATTGAAAGGTGCCTTCTTTCCCTGATTGAGAACCGTCAATGTACGATGCCGGTTTTCAATTTTGAAGTCCACATGCCGTATCCGCATAGACGCCATGTGTCTTTGCGCGAGCACGACATTGCCATTGTGGAGGGAATCCACGCGCTGAATCCGGTTTTTATCGACAAGCTTCCTCAAGAGGATGTATGTAAAATCTATATCAGTGTGAAGCAGGGAATTCACGAAGGGAGCAAACAGCTGTTTGACGCGAACGAAATGAGGCTGGTGCGAAGAATTGTAAGGGATTACAATTTTCGGGGCGCTAAACCGGTACGGACGCTGGAAATGTGGCCGACGGTGATGGACGGGGAGAGGAAATACATTAAACCCTACCGCAGCGGCGCCGATTACACCATCAATTCGCTGCATACCTATGAAACCTGTGTGCTGGCAAACCAGGCCATCCCTCTTCTGAAAACCGTTTCACCCGGTTGCCGGCAGTACCCTTTAACGGAGAAACTCGTCGAAAGCCTTGAGAAGTTTACTCCGATCAACAGTGAATTCGTTCCCCGGGATTCCATTATCCGCGAGTTCATCGGCGGCGGGATATATTGATTAATTTTATTGCAATTCCTCTGCCGTTGGAATATAATTTTAGTAAGAAAACCTAATAAAAGGAGTGTGCTATTATGGGACTGTTTGAAGATGTCGTTGTCAACGCGAAGTCCGCGGTGAATGTTGTGGGCAAAAAAGCAGGTCAGTTTGTTGATGTCTCTAAGCTTAGAATAAACGCTGCCGATCTGAACAACGAAATTGCAAAGCGTTTTGAATCGCTTGGCAGAACGGTTTATGAAGCCAAAAAGACCGATAACGACTCGTCTGACCTTGTCAGTGAATGCATTACCGCAATAGATGATTTATATGAGCAGCTTGACGCTGTCAATGAGCAGCTGGTCGCCATGCGCGCCAGAATGGTTTGCCAGAACTGCGGTGAGGAAAATCCGCAGAACGCGGATTACTGCAGTAAATGCGGCCATAAGCTTTCGGAGGACTGAGATCGTTTGGCATTTATGAAAAAGAGGGGGCGTAGCACCCCTCTTTTTCAATGTCCGGAACAATGTTCATATTATTTTAACTTATTTAGTATACTATTTATTATGAGATATTGTGTGCAACAGAAGTTTCTTCCTTCCGTCCTGACTGTGGGAAAAGGGCGCTTGTTGTTTATAGATAAAAATTATATGATTACTTTGGAATGGATGTGTCGCAATGGAAAATAAAAGAACCGCGGCCGTTGGCAAGCAGAGCTTTTTACACGGCGCTTTAATCCTGATGGTAGCGATTGCCCTGGTAAAGATTATCGGAGCATTGTTTAAAATTCCGCTTGCTTGGATACTGACACCCGTCGGTAACGGCTATTTTGGAAATGCGTATTCTCTGTATTTTCCGATTTTCAGCCTTGCCACGGCGGGTTTTCCGATCGCCATTTCCCGGCTTGTATCTGAAAACTCTGCCCGGGGCCGGTACCGCGACATCCGACAAATCCATACGGTTTCCATAAAGATCTTTCTGTTTCTCGGCATTGTGGCTTTTTCCATTATGTTTTTCGGGGCGAAGCCCTATGTTTCCTACGCGGTCGGAAACAATCCTCAAAACGCGCTTCCCGCGATTTACGCTCTTGCTCCGGCGATCCTCTTCAACAGCCTGATGGCGATTTACCGGGGATACTATGAGGGTCTCCGCAACATGTATCCCACCGCGATCTCCGAAATCGTGGAAGCGCTGTGCAAGCTGATTTTCGGCCTTGCCATTGCGTCGATGATTATTCAGTCCGGATTGAAGGAATTCGCGGCGAGCGGTACGGTTTACGGCGTGAAGATGGTTTCGGCGGAATATGCGAAGATCGCTACGCTCCCTTACGCGGCCGCGGGGGCGATTTTCGGCGTTACCATCGGTTCCGTGTTCGGGTTCCTCTATCTTTTTATTTACCACAAAAGGCACAGCGACGGAATCACGAAAGAGATGCTTCGCGCGTCCCCCCGCCCACTGCCCATGAAATATACGACCGTTCGCCTGATTAAAACGGCCATTCCGATTGCGCTGGGTTCGCTTGCGGTCAATCTTTCCACCTTTATTGACAGTACGTTCCTGCAGAAGCGCATCAATGATATCATGTCGGAGCATTCCCAGGTGCTGATCGGCATGTACGCAAACGTGATGCCGGACTCCGTCATCAAGCTCAACAATGTACCTACTTTTCTGTTTGGCTGCTTTTCCAACGCCTCGACCCTGTTTATGCTGGTGCCCGCTATTACGCAGGCGTTCGGCGTCAGCGCTCTTCCGAACGTCACGGAAGCCTGGACAGGCGGAAATCCAAAAAAAATCAAGCGAAGCATTGAATCGGTTCTTCGAATTGTGGCAATGCTAACCATACCGGCAGGATTGGGGCTTTCCGTGCTCGCCACGCCGATCGCGACGTTGCTGTACGGTTCTCAGAACGCGCCCACGGTCATCGGCAGAATCCTGGTTCTGTTGGGGCTTGGCGCGATTTTCGCGGCGATGAGCACGCCGATCAACAGCATGCTTCAGGCGGTGGGCCGAGTGGATATTCCCGTAAAACTGCTGGCTGTCGGTCTGGCAATTAAGCTTGTTTTAAACTATACGCTGGTCGGAATTCCTGAAATCAACGTGATGGGCGCGGGGACAGGGACTCTGGTGTGCTATATTTTTATTATGGTTTTCGCCCTGTTCTTCCTTTGCCGGGAAGCAAAGATCACGATCAACTTTGTGAGAATATTCCTCAAGCCGCTGCTGGCTTCCGTCATCTGCGTATCGGCCGCGTTTTTTATTCAGAAGGCGGGTGCAATGCTCGGACTGGAAAAGATCGCGACCCTGCTGGCCATCGCTGCTGCGGGAGTAATTTATGTGATCTGCATGCTGTGGTTTAAGGCTTTGAATGCGAACGATATGCTGATGCTTCCAAAAGGACAAAAAATTGTGAAAATACTTGAAAAACATAATTGGATAAGGTAAAATGATAGCAGTTTATCCGATACTTTCTTTCACAGGAGATATTTGTTTTGGATTTTCAGTTCAAGGAAAAATACAGCATGCAGGATTTGTTGGATATCATGGCAATTCTCCGTTCTCCGGGGGGCTGTCCGTGGGACAGGGAACAGACACATCAAAGTATTCGGAATTGTTTTATTGAAGAGACTTATGAGGCTGTCGAGGCAATTGACAACGAGGATACGGAGCTTTTAAAGGAAGAATTGGGCGACGTCCTTCTTCAGGTATTGTTTCATTCTCAGCTTGAAAAGGAAACCGGCCGTTTTGATTTTTCAGATGTGGTGGACGGGATTGCCCAAAAGATGATTATCCGTCATCCCCATGTTTTTGGCAGCACGGTCGTCAACAGTTCCGACGAGGTTCTTGTCAACTGGGACGCGATCAAAAAGGAAACCAAAAATCAGGCAACCCAGACGGAAGTTCTGCAAAGCGTCTCGAAAGCCTTGCCCGCTTTGATGCGAAGCGCCAAGGTGCAGCATAAGGCCGCAAAGGTCGGGTTTGACTGGCCCGATATTTCCGGCGCGCTTGATAAGGTTGCGGAAGAAACCTGTGAATTAAGGGAAGCGATAGACCATGGAAGCTGGGAAGACCGCGTGGAAGAATTGGGTGACCTTTTATTCTCTGTCGTGAATGTTTCGCGGTTTTTAGAAGTGGAGCCTGAGCAGGCCTTAAGCTTTTCCTGTGATAAGTTTATCTCGCGTTTTCAGAAAATGGAACAGCTTGCAAATGAACGCGGGGCCGATATGGCTTCTTTGTCGCTGGAACAGCTTGATTCTCTTTGGAATGAGGCTAAGACAAATTAATCATTCTCAGCTTTCTGCTGTTGAATAATAATAAAAAAACGGAGGTCAAATATTATGAACAAAACAGAATTAATTGCTGCTGTTGCTGAAAAGGCAGGTATGTCCAAAAAAGATGCCGATAATGCTGTCAATGCAATGATTGACACAATCGTTAAAGCTGTTTCCGAAGATGAAAAAGTCCAGATCGTTGGTTTTGGTACGTTTGAAGTACGCAGCCGCAGTGAGAGACAGGGCCGTGACCCGAGGACAAACTCTCCCATTACGATTCCCGCTTCCAAAGTTCCTGCTTTTAAGGCGGGCAAAGCATTTAAGGACGCTACAGCTAAATAAAATAAAACAATTCCCATAAAAGGCTGTAACTGACTATGACGTTACAGCCTTTTGTTTATTTAGAAAGGGTTATACTATGCGATTGGACAAATATCTGAAAATATCCCGTATCATTAAGCGTCGCACAATCGCGAACGAAGCCTGTGACGCCGGCCGGGTGCTTGTGAACGGAAAACCGGCCAGAGCCTCCTACGACGTAAAGGTGGACGATATTCTGGAGCTACAGCTGGGTTCGCGCAGCGTAAAGGCGCAGGTGCTCAGTGTAAACGAATACGCGAAAAAGGAAGAGGCCGCGGAAATGTACCGCGTTCTGTCGGATGGACCCGCGAACCTTTAAGTATATGTCCTTCCATTTATGCATACAAATTGGTATGAATGAATAGGAGGGTCTTGAAATGGCTGAAGAAAAAAAGTCTGTAAAAGCACCGCACAGCCTGATCCTTGAAAACCGTCGCGCGCTGACCGCCACCGGTGTTTCCAATGTTGACAGCTTTGACGAACAGACCATTGTTGCGTACACCGACTTAGGCCAGCTGATTATTAAGGGAACAAAGCTGCAGATCAATAAATTGAATATTGAAACCGGCGAACTGACCTTGACCGGCGATATTAACGCCATGTCCTATGCTGAAAATCAGCTTTCGGGCGGCTTTTTCTCGAGGCTGTTTAAATAGGGGAGTGAGGCTATTTGAATTTATCTCTCACTGCCCAGCTACAGGGGTTTGTCATTGCGATTGCTGCCGGTGTATTTCTGGGCGCGTATTATGATATTTTCCGCATCTTTCGCACCGTATTTCAGTCGGAGCGCCGCGCCGTGTTTTTTCAGGATTTGTTCTATATGGTCACGGCGGCGTTTGTTACCTTCTTGCTTGCCTTGGGCGTCAATTATGGAGAAGTAAGGTTTTATATTCTGGCGGGGGAAGGAATCGGGTGGTGCCTGTATTATTTGACGGTAGGCACGGTAACCTACCGTGTGTTTCGGTTGATAGCGAAAATCGTCCGAAAGTTCATGATTATTCCTATTGAGAAATTACTTGCTAAAATCTCTCATTTGCTTCTCTCTGTTCTGAAGAAAATTGGTAAGAATACAAAAATAGTCGCGTCAAATCTGAAAAAACGCTTGAAACATCACCGTGAAATAGTGTATAATCATTTCAAAGCAAAGCCTGAACGGAAAAAGAAAGAGAAGCGGAAAAAGACAGCAAAGCTTAGGAGGCGCCGCTGAGTTATGAAGGTTATCAAGAAAAAAAAGCAAAAGGGCAGTTTTTTGCTGCGCACGGCTATCTTTGCTTTTGCAATCTATACGATTGTTGCGCTTGTTAATCAACAGGTTCAGATCAGCCAGAAACGTCAGGAGCTTGCAGCCGTTAAGCAGAAGATCGTCATTCAGCAGGTGAAAAATGAGGACATAAAACATGCTCTGAGCACAGGCGCAAATGGCAACAGCGATTATATTGAACGCGTTGCGCGCGAAAGCCTGAATTTTGCCAAGCCGGGAGAACGTGTTTTTGTTAATATTGCGGGGAATTAATCGCTCTATTATTAAGGAGGAAATCACTTACATATGCAGCTTGAGGTAGGAACGATCCTGGAAGGAAAAGTTACGGGAATTACAAAATTCGGCGCTTTTGTAGAGCTGCCGGGCGGCAGAACCGGTATGGTGCACATTTCGGAAGTCGCCCCCACCTTTGTTAAGGAAATACGCGACTTCGTGACTGAAAACCAAATGGTGAAGGTTAAGGTAATGAGCATCAGCGAAGACGGGAAAGTCAGCCTTTCTATGAAAAAGGCAATTCCACCCGCACCGCGAAGCCATGCTCCCGCTCCACGCGTATCCAGACCGGGAAGCTACGAGTGGCAGGGCAGGAGGAGCGAAGCGACAAGCTTTGAGGATATGATGTCCAAGTTCAAGCAGACAAGTGATGAAAAGATGTCGGATCTGAAAAGATGTGTGGAGTCAAAGCGCGGTGGCTTTTCCAAGCACGGCGGTTCCGGCCAGTCGAAATAATTTGAGCGGAGTGTACGCACTCCGCTTTTTTGTTGGAGGAAAAACAATGCTGATCATTCATGCGAAAATTTATACGATGGCGGGCAAAGTCATAGAAGACGGCTGGGTTCGCACAAAAGGCGATAAAATCGATTCTTTGGGCTCCGGCTCCGTACGGCCCGGACAGGATGAGGAGGTCCTCGACGTTCAGGGAGCAGGGGTTTATCCGGGCTTTGTGGACGCGCACACGCATCTCGGCATGTGGGAGGACGGTCTTACTTTCGAGGGGGATGACGGAAATGAGGAAACAGATCCCGTTACGCCGCAGCTGCGCGCCATTGACGCGATCAATCCAATTGACCGCTGCTTCAGCGAGGGTCTTGCCGCCGGCGTTACGACGGTTGTGACCGGCCCCGGCAGCGCCAACCCGGTCGGCGGTCAGCTCGCCGCGATTAAGACCTGCGGGGGACGGATCGATGACATGCTTGTGAAAGCACCCGTTGCTATTAAAATGGCGCTGGGGGAAAATCCGAAATCCGTGTATCACGGAAAAAATCTTGCCCCCTCCACAAGGATGGCAACAGCCTCCCTGATTCGCGAGGAGCTTTTTAAGGCGCAGCGGTATCAGAAGGATTTGGAGCGTTCGGAGACCGACGAGGACTTTGACGCACCTGAATTCGATATGAAGTCCGAAGCATTGCTTCCCGCTCTCAGGGGCGAAATAGAGGTGCATTTCCACGCGCACCGCGCCGATGATATTTTTACCGCTATCCGCATTGCCAAAGAATTTCACCTGAATTACGTGATTGTCCACGGTACGGAGGGGCACTTGATTGCGGATTCGCTGGTAAAGGACGGCGTACGGGTGCTGGCCGGTCCCTTCCTTTGTGACCGCTCTAAACCGGAGTTGAAAAATTTAACGCCGCAAAACCCGGGAATTCTCGCAAATGCGGGTATCCTTACCGCGATTATCACCGATCATCCCGTTGTTCCGCTGCAGTATCTTCCGACCTGTGCGGCGCTTGCCGTGCGCGAGGGAATGCGCTATGAGGATGCTTTAAAGGCGATTACCATCAACCCCGCGAAAATCTGCGGAATTGACGGCAGGGTGGGTTCGATTGAACCCGGAAAAGACGCGGATATGGTCGTCTTTGACGGCAATCCGCTCGAAATGACTTCCAAACCGAACTATGTGATCGCCAACGGAATCATTCGATGAGGGAACGCGTATGAGAGAGATTACTGTTTCACAGATTACCGAAGCGCTGAAAAAGCTTTTTATTGACGCGAACCGCGTTTTGCCGAAGGACCTTGAAAGCTGTATCGCCGCTGCCTCGGAGAAGGAAACGTCCCCAATCGGTAAGGCCGTTCTGTGCGATTTGTGCGAAAATATGAATGCCGCGCGCGAGCTTGAAATCCCCATCTGTCAGGACACGGGCATGGCTGTGGTTTTTGCTGAAATTGGGCAGGAGGTTCACCTGACCGGCGGTTCGTTTGAGGACGCCGTCAACGAAGGGGTGCGTCAGGGCTATCTCGAAGGCAGGCTGCGCTGTTCGGTGGCCGCGGACCCTATCCGCAGGGGAAATACGGGGGACAACACGCCCGCCGTCATCCATCTTCGCTTGGTTCCCGGGGACAAGCTTATGATTACCGCGGCTCCGAAAGGCTTCGGCAGTGAAAATATGAGCCGTATCAAAATGTTTACCCCGTCCGCGGGCGTGGATGAAATCATCGATTTTGTCGCGGAAACAGTTCGGGCCGCGGGCGGGAACCCATGTCCGCCGGTTGTTTTGGGAGTGGGCGTCGGCGGCGATTTTGAAAAATGCGCGCTGTTGGCAAAGCTCGCGCTCTGCCGTCCGGTTTCACAGCGGAATTCCGATCCGTTTTACGCAGATCTGGAGAAGCGGATGCTCGAAAGGGTCAATGAGCTGAACGTAGGCCCTCAGGGTTTTGGCGGGATTACAACGGCTCTTGCGGTGAACATAGAGCAGTTTCCCACTCACATTGCCGGGCTGCCGGTAGCGGTCAACGTAGGTTGTCACGTGACCCGTCACAAGAAAATTACCATTTAAATTTCCTGACGCTTTTATTTGCCGTATGATTATGGTATATTATAGGTAGTCGATATTCTTTTTTAAGAATAGAAAAAGGAGATGTTCATATGAAGATTACTGTTACTGGCAGGAAGGTCAATCTAAGGGATAATTTTAAGGAGTTGGCTGCAAAGAAGCTGTCGCGCTTTGACAGGGTTTTCGATGAAGACGCGCAGGCCAATGTGGTGGTAACGCTGGAAAGGAACCGCCAGACGGTCGAAATTACGATTAAGTCGCGGGGAATGATTTATCGTGCGGAAGCAACGGACTTTGAGATGAACGATGCGTTGGACCAGGTGATCAGCGCGCTGGGCAGACAAATCCGTAAAAATAAGACAAGGCTTGAGAAAGAAATCCATTCTGCCGCACTCGACCAATATGTACAGAATTATCTGCATACCGCCGAAGAGGACGACAGCGAATATAAAATCGTGCGTACCAAGCACTTTTTTGTAAAGCCTCTCAGTACGGAGGAAGCGATTCTTCAGATGAATTTGCTTGGTCATCAGTTCTTTATGTTCCGTGACGAGCAAAGCGGAGAAATTAATGTGGTTTATAAGCGCAAGGACGGGAATTACGGATTACTGGAGCCGGATTCGGAATAATAGAATATTCGCACCCGCGTTGTTTTGGTGAAAAACACGGTGCCTGATAGAGAATAGTTTTCTATAACGATTGGGGCTGCGTACTGTCGCAGCTCCATATTTTAATTTTGGAGTGGAATATGGATCATTTTAAATTGGTATGCCCCTGCCTTCTCGGGGTGGAAGGCCTTGTGGCGGAAGAACTGCGCGCAATGGACGCGAAAAATGTGGAGCCCCAGAACGGACGGGTCGTTTTTGCCGGCTCCGACGAAATGCTTGTCCGGGCAAATCTTTGGTCGCGTTACGGGGAACGAGTGCTTGTGCAGATGGGAAATTTTCGGGCGCTCAGCTTCGAGGAGCTCTTTCAGGGGGTAAAAGCCTTGCCGTGGGAGCGGTGGATCGGGAAAAACGACCGTTTTCCGGTCAAGGGGCGCAGCCTGAATTCCAAGCTGTCCAGCGTTCCCGACTGCCAGTCCATCATCAAAAAAGCGATTGTGGAGCGTTTGAAGCAAAAGTACCATGTCGGCTGGTTCGAGGAGACAGGAACGCTTTATCAGGTCCAGTTCCTGATCATGAAAGACCAGGTCAACATCATGATCGATACCTCCGGAGAGGGGCTTCACAAACGGGGATACCGTGCGAGTTCCACGGAGGCGCCGATTAAGGAGACGCTTGCCGCCTGTATGGTGCATCTTTCCCGCGTGCGGCACGACGCGAATTTTATCGACCCGTTTTGCGGTTCCGGTACGCTTTTGATCGAGGCCGCCATGTACGCGCTGAATATCGCCCCGGGCCTGCAGCGTCATTTTTCCGCCGAACGCTGGGACTGTATCGATAAGACCCTTTGGCAAAAGGAAAAGGTACGCGCGCAGAGTATGGTTTTGCGCGACGCTCCGTTTACCGCTCACGGCTACGATATTGACGGGGCGGCGGTCACGCTCACGCTGGAAAACGCGAAAAAGGCCGGGGTTATTTCCCAGATTCACGCGGAAAAACGGGGGATAGAGGATTTCACGCCGGTGGGCGAATACGGCTGCGTGATCTGTAATCCTCCCTATGGGGAGCGCCTTTTGGACATGCGTCAGGCGGAAGAGCTTTATAGGACCATGGGCAGCGTTTTTGAACAAAGGCATGGATGGAGCTACTCCATTATCAGCCCGGACGAGACCTTTGAAGAATGTTACGGCCGCAAGGCTGACCGGCGCAGAAAGCTTTACAACGGCATGATTAAATGCCAATACTACATGTATTTCAAATAACATTCCTCAAATCATTCCAGCTGGAGGCTATCATGCGGTACGTATTTATTGTGAATCCCGTCGCCGGTAAAAAAAATGCTTATGATACCGTGTTTTCTCCTATCCGCGAATATCTGGAGGCGAACGGAATCGAATTTTCGTGTTATGTCACCGAGAGGCCGAAGCATGCCACCGAGCTTGCGGAAACAGAGAGCGGAAAAGGGGATGCGGTCCGGATTTACGCTATCGGAGGAGACGGGACGCTGAGCGAGACAGCGGCCGGTGCGATCGGGAGAAAGAATGCCGAGGTGGGAATTTTTCCCTGCGGTTCCGGCAATGACTATGTCAAAACTTTTGGGGACTCCACGAACTTTTTATCCTTAAAAAAGCAGTTGAAAGCACACTCCCGCCCTGTGGATATGATTCATTCCAACGGGCAGTATTCCATTAACCTTTGTTCCGTGGGACTGGACGCCAGGGTCGCTTTTGAAATGGTGAAATTCAAGGACATTCCCTTTATCAGCGGGCCCATGGCCTATAATTTGGCTCTTGCAAAAGTACTGATCGGCAAGCTGGGCGAGCGGCTGGAGATTTTGATCGACGGAGGAAAAAGGTTTGACGGTACTTATCTGTTCGCTCTGGCCGGCAGCGGAAAGTATTACGGAGGGGGCTTTTGCGGCGCGCCGCAGGCCGTTCCGGACGACGGGCTGCTGGATTTTGTGCTGATCCAAAAGCCGCCCCTGTATCAAATCCCGCCGCTGATTAAAATTTACAAGAACGGCGAACATCTGAAATCCAAAAAATTCAAAAAGCTCCTGACGTTTTGCCGGGGAAAGAGGATGGAAATCACAGCGCCGAATCTGGCCGTTGCCAACTTTGACGGCGAGTGCGCCGTAATCAGAAGCCTCCGTTTTGAGGTGGTCCCGAACGCGGTTAATTTTATTGTCCCGGTTTAAAAATCCAAAAAATTCACAATAATTGTAAATAATTTATGAAATCGCAGATTTTTAGAAAAAAGCACTTGATTTTCAGAACATAAGTATATAAAATATATCTTAGCACTCGAGAGATGTGAGTGCTAAAACAAATCAATTATTTGAAGGAGGACATATTATGACTATTAAACCACTGGCAGACAGAATTTTAATTAAGATGGAAGAAGCCGAGGAGACCACAAAGAGCGGTATCCTTCTTGCCGGCTCCGCAAAGGAAAAGCCGCAGATTGCGGATGTGATCGAGGTAGGCCCCGGCGGCGTCGTGGACGGCAAGGAAATTAAAATGTATGTGAAAAAGGGCGACAGAATCATAACAAGCAAGTATTCCGGAACCGAAATCAAGATCGACGGTGAGGAATTTACCATCGTTCGCCAGAGCGATGTTCTTGCAGTTGTAGAGTAATTGACAGAAATCATAAATTGATATTGGAGGAAATAAAAGATGGCTAAACAGATTATTTATGGCGAGGATGCCAGAAAAGCGCTTTTAAGCGGTATTAATCAGCTTGCAGATACAGTAAAAATCACCCTTGGCCCGAAGGGCAGAAACGTCGTTCTCGACAAAAAATTCGGCGCTCCCCTCATTACCAACGACGGTGTTACTATTGCCAAAGAAATCGAGCTGGAAGACGCTTTTGAAAACATGGGTGCTCAGCTTGTTAAGGAAGTCGCGACAAAGACAAACGACGTTGCCGGCGACGGTACCACCACGGCGACTCTGCTTGCGCAGGCCATTATCCGCGAGGGCATGAAAAACGTAACCGCTGGCGCCAACCCGATGGAGGTCCGCAAGGGGGTACAGAAGGCCGTTGACGCTGCCGTGAAATCTTTGGCGGATCATTCCAAAAAGGTTTCCGGTTCCGAGGATATCGCTCGTGTTGCAACGATTTCCGCTTCCAGCGATTTTATCGGCAAACTGATTTCCGAAGCGATGGAGAAAGTAACCTCCGACGGTGTCATTACAGTAGAAGAGTCCAAAACCGCCGAAACATATTCCGAGGTCGTAGAAGGCATGATGTTCGACCGCGGCTATATTACCCCGTATATGGTAACAGACACGGAAAAAATGGAAGCCGTTATTGATGACGCATATATTTTGATTACAGACAAGAAGATTTCCAATATCCAGGAAATCCTTCCGCTTCTGGAAAAGATCGTACAGTCCGGCAAGAAGCTGGTCATCATCGCAGAGGACATCGAGGGCGAGGCTCTCACCACCCTGATCCTAAACAAACTGCGCGGCACCTTTACCTGTGTCGGTATAAAGGCTCCGGGCTTTGGTGACAGAAGAAAAGATATGCTCCGCGATATCGCCGTTTTGACAGGCGGTCAGGTTATTTCCGAAGAGCTTGGACTGGAGCTCAAGGAGACCACGATTGAGCAGCTCGGCCGTGCGCGTCAGGTAAAGGTGGACAAAGAGAACACCATTATTGTCGACGGTGCCGGCGATAAGGATGAGATCAAAGCAAGGGTCTCCCAGATCCGTTCCCAGATCGGGACCACAACCTCCGACTTCGACCGTGAGAAGCTGCAGGAGCGTCTTGCCAAGCTTTCCGGCGGCGTAGCTGTTATTAAAGTCGGCGCGGCCACCGAAGTGGAAATGAAAGAGCAGAAGCTCCGCATTGAAGATGCTCTTGCCGCAACAAAGGCAGCTGTGGAAGAAGGTATCGTAGCAGGCGGCGGCGTTGCCCTGCTGAACACCTGTAAGGCTGTGGAGAAGGTTGTTGAGGAGAGCGAAGGCGACGCAAAGACCGGCGCCAAGATTATTCTGAAAGTGCTTGAGGAGCCGATCCGTCAGATCGCCGCAAACGCAGGACTTGAAGGCTCTGTGATCGTGGAACACATCAAGAATGCCGACAAGATTGATTACGGCTTCAACGCTCTTACCGAGGAGTACGGCGATATGATTTCCTCCTTCGGTATTGTGGATCCGACCAAGGTAACGCGTTCCGCACTGCAGAACGCGGCTTCCGTAGCGGCTATGGTGCTCACTACGGAATCTCTGGTAACGGACAAAAAAGAGCCCGCTGCCGCTCCCGCTATGCCGGCTGACCCGGGCATGGGCGGTATGTATTAATTGTAAACAACCGTATTTCAAAAGGACGGACGCTGAAAAGCGCCCGTCCTTTTGTTGTATTACGAACCCTTCCGCTGTATTTACAGCAATTCCATCTCAGTTTGAGAGACAAAACTCGTTCTTCCCCCGACGAAAGCGGGGGAAGAACGGAACCTTGTTGCAGAATCAACTGGAAACGCTGTAGCGTAACTATTAAGCAAATTCCTATTTGTACTTGACAAGTCCTTGCTTTCATAGTAACATGAAGTTAACTTCATAATTGCGGAGGAAATCATGAAAACAAGAGTAAAAGAGTTGCGAAACAAAACAAATTTAACACAGCAGCAATTAGCAGATTTGGTTTATGTTTCTTCCCGTACGATTATTTCAATCGAAAAGGAGCAGTACAGCCCTTCCCTGATGCTGGCGTACCGCATGGCGGAGGTGTTTGAAACGACGGTGGAGGATTTGTGCTGTCTGAAGGAAAACAGGGAATTGGAGGATCAACAGCGTAAGGATTTATAATCATTTTCCTCGTGGAAATAAGCATAGCCTTTTTGATTATCACACCAGTCACCTTTGTTTTGAAAATCGGTGCCAAGCTTTATTATGAAAGACATTTATAAAAACAGGAGGATATCATGCGCATTTATAATAGGAAGAGATTTTCGGCGGGTGTTCTATACTTTATATTAGGCATAACACTGCTGACACTTGGTTTTTTGAAGGGTTTTGACACGAAAAGCATTATCTTAGGCGTTTTAATGCCATTGATTGGAATTGGAGAGGTATACGTTAGTACCAACCGGATAGCGGCCAAGCAGGCAAGGCTTGAGGAAACGGACGAACGAAACCGGCAGGTTTCGTTTACATCTACCCATCAGGCTTTTCATATAGCACAAAATATTATCTTTGTTCTCATGCTTTTCTTCCTGATTTTAGGAGCAAAACAGGAAGTACCGCTTTTTATGGGTGTTGGACTGGGGTTTGCATTTTCATTTTCCATCATGATGTTTTCAGATATTTTTTCTTCTTTATATTATGAAAAGCATATGTGAGAAAGAAAAATAAGAATGGCTCGGAAAATCCCTGTCTGCTTTTTCCTCTTCCAATGTCGTTGCCCTCCCTGTCGGCAATGGCATTTTACGGAAACGCTGACCAAGAGGATAAGACCCTTTGGCTTTCCCCGCAACAAACAGCGATATGCCTGCCTCTTGGCAGCATATCGCTGTTTGTTGTCAGAAACTTATTATGTTACTTGACAGATACATCGAATTACTATACTATATAATTACTATATATAGAGGTGCGTTATAATTGGCGAGGTGTGATAATGAATAATAAGTTAAAAAGGATTTATGTTCCGATGACTGAAACCGGATTCTATATTTTGTATTGTCTCCAAAATGAAATGCATGGCTATAACGTCATGCAAAGAGTAAAGCAAATGACAAGCGGTGAAATCGTTATCAGTGCAGGTACAATGTATGGGAGTCTTTCAAAAATGGAAAAAGATGGCCTCATTCAGTTCACAAAAGAAGAAGGCAACAGAAAATTATATATCATTACAGAATTTGGCTATGAAATTTTGAATCTTGAGCTTAGACGGATCGAACGTTTATATAGGAACAGCAAAGGAGAGAAATGGTAAATGGAGCACCGGCTTATCAAAACGACATTTTATATCAGTGAATTTTTTGAAGAAGAAAAATGGTTGGAATTTCAGCATAAATCCGGTTGGAAATTTATAAAAACAGACGGCAAAACATATGAGTTTGCAAAATGTGCGAAAGAAGATTGGGTGTATCAGTTAGACTTTAAAACATCAGACATTCCAGAAAAAGACTATTTACAAATATACTCTGATTATGGTTGGGAATTTATCCAGCATTATAAACACTGGTTTTACTTTCGCAAAAAGAAAACAGAGGACAATGGAGATTATTCTATTTTTAGCGATACGGAATCAAAAATTGAGATGTGCCAAAGGGTAATCAAAGGAAGGCTTTTCAGAAATATACTCTTGCCGCTGCTGTTTTTGACAGTTGCTTATTCCTTTGCTGCTTGTTTCATTGATCAGAGTCTTTGGAAACCATGGCTGCGTTCTGTTATAGGATTTTGCTATTTCATCAGCATCGCTTATGTTTTTACACATCATGTAAATCAATATAAAAGGATCAAAAGAAAAATTAAGAAGTTGAAAAACAACTAAATGCCGGTGAAGACATAGGCCTTTGCCCCAGATGAAAAACCGCGGATTGACCGGTGGATATTTTCTTATCCGCGGACCGGCCAAGCAAGAGCCGGCCCGGCTCACCCAGTCACAATACGGTCCGGGGGGATGGACTTATCCGTCCGGTAAAAAGCGGGCTAAAACCGTCTCTTTTGACGATTTGGCGCTGTTGTTTTCATATTGGGATTGTGGTAAGATAAATGCAACACCGGAAGGAGTGAAAACATGGAGACATATTTGCCTTACTTTTGGCTTACGGTGATTATTATCGCGGCAGTTGTCGAAGCATCCACCGCTCAATTGGTTTCTATCTGGTTTGTTGCAGGCGGGGTCGGCGCGTTGATTGCAAATCTCTGCGGAGCCGAGTTTTGGACCCAAACGGTAGTGTTTGTGGTGGTAACCGCCATTACGCTGGTGAGCACCAGGCCGTTGGTAAAAAAACTGATGAATTTCAAGAAAGAAGAGACCAATGCGGATCGCTATATTGGAAAGGACGGCATTGTGACAGCCGAAATTAACAATACGCTGGGCGTAGGACAGGTGAATGTTCTGGGCAGCGTCTGGACGGCGCGGAGCGTAGACGGTTCGGTCATAAAAATCGGAGAACATGTACTGATTAAAGCAATCGAAGGGGTTAAACTGATTGTAACGGTACAGAATGCAATGAAGGAGGAAGAATAGAATGGAAATCAATCTGGCGGCGATCTTTCTGGTCGCGCTTGCAATTATTGTTCTAATTATCTTAATCAGCAATATCAAGGTCGTGCCTCAGGCGCACGTGTATGTGGTGGAACGTCTGGGCGCTTACAACAGTACCTGGACGACCGGCCTTCACTTTAAAATCCCGTTTGTTGACAAAATTTCAAAAAGGGTTTCTTTGAAGGAACAGGTCATTGATTTCCCTCCGCAGCCCGTTATCACAAAGGATAACGTTACCATGCAGATCGACACCGTCGTGTATTTTCAGGTTTCCGACGCAAAGCTCTATGCCTACGGTGTGGAGCGGCCGATTTCCGCAATCGAAAATCTGTCCGCCACCACGCTGAGAAACATCATCGGCGATCTGGAGCTGGACCACACGCTGACTTCCCGCGACGTCATCAATACGAAAATCCGCACGATCCTTGACGAAGCCACCGACGCGTGGGGCATCAAAGTCAACCGTGTGGAACTGAAAAACATCATTCCACCCAGGGAAATTCAGGAGTCCATGGAGAAGCAGATGAAAGCCGAGCGCGAGCGCCGTGCCCAGATTCTGACCGCGGAAGGCGAAAAGCGCAGCGCCATTCTGATTGCGGAAGGCGAAAAGGAAGCTGCAATTCTGCGTGCGGATGCGGAAAAGGAAACAAAAATCCGCGAGGCGCAGGGCGAAGCGCAGGCAATCATGCTGGTGCAGCAGGCCTATGCGGACAGTATCAAGCTCCTGAACGAGTCTAACCCGGGCGACAGCGTCATTGCGCTCAAGAGTCTGGAAGCGTTTGAAAAGGCTGCGGACGGAAAAGCCACGAAGATTATTATTCCGTCCAACATTCAGTCTTTTGCGGGCCTTGCCACATCCCTGAAGGAACTGGTGGCAAATGATGCCGGCGCTGCAGAATAAGCGAGGCATACTGTACAAATTATGACAAGACAAGCTGCTCTGCGCGTGATAACTGTACAAAAAATTTTTTTCACAGGAACAGCTATTGAATTTATCGTCGGAATCACCTACAATAAATACATTATGTGTTGTCGGAGGGAAATGCAATGACAGTATCTTCCGTTCATGGGTTCGTGGGAACTGGAATTGTTTACTGTCAAGCTGCGCCAATATTCCGGATGTTATAATGGCTTCAGGCTGTGCCATCTCATGGCGCAGCCTGTTTTTTATTGCTCCGGACCGACGGAAACAGGAGAGTGTAATGATGGCAGATAAAAAAGTAGCAATCATCATGGGAAGTGACAGCGACTTCCCGGTGGTTTCGGCTGCTGTTAAGCGGCTGAAAGCGTTTGAAATCCCAATGGAAGTGCATGTGATGTCCGCGCACAGAACGCCGCAGGCGGCCGCGGAATTTTCCCGTTCCGCCGCTGAGAACGGGTTTGGAGTAATCATTGCGGCAGCTGGGAAGGCGGCGCATCTGGCGGGCGTGCTTGCCGCGTACACTACCCTGCCGGTCATCGGCGTTCCGGTCAAGTCCTCTACCCTAGACGGGCTTGACGCCTTGCTGGCGACGGTACAGATGCCCAGCGGGATTCCGGTTGCCACCGTGGCGATTGACGGCGCGGATAACGCCGCGATTCTTGCGGCGCAGATGCTGGCTCTTTCGGACGAAACGCTGGCCGCAAAGCTACGGGAAATGAAACAGTCAATGGCGGAGGGCGTCTCGAAGAAGGATGAGGCTCTGCAGGCGAAGGTTCAGGAACTGTGAGAAAATATTGGGAGGATCTGACATGAAAAGTTTCAGCGACAGTTATAAAGCGGCCGGAGTCGACGTTACTGCCGGATATAAAGCGGTCGAATTGATGAAGAACCATGTGGCACGCACCAAAATACCGGGCGTGGTTTCGGGAATCGGAGGGTTCGGCGGGCTGTTCCAGCCGGATCTTTCCGGAATGAAAACGCCGGTTTTTGTCAGCGGCACGGATGGTGTCGGCACGAAGCTGAAAATTGCTTTTTTAATGGATAAGCATGACACGATTGGAATCGATTGTGTGGCAATGTGCGTCAACGACGTCGTTTGCAGCGGGGCAACGCCGCTCTTTTTCCTGGATTATCTCGCGGTAGGGAAAAACTATCCGGAAAAGATTGCTCAGATCGTGTCCGGCGTCGCGGACGGCTGCGTGCAGTCCGGCTGTGCGCTGGTCGGCGGGGAAACGGCGGAAATGCCCGGCTTTTATCCCATTGACGAATACGATCTGGCGGGTTTCTCTGTCGGAATGGTCGATAGGGAGCGTATCATTGACGGATCTGAAATGGAGGTCGGCGACGCAATCATCGGACTGCAGTCCTCCGGCGTTCATTCCAACGGTTTTTCGCTGGTACGTAAAATCTTCAATATCAGCGAGAAAAATATCAATATGCAGATCAATGAATTTGGCCATACCCTTGGGGAAGAGCTTCTGACTCCGACTAAAATTTATGTGAAGCCGGTGCTGGCGCTGATGAAAAAGGTCGGTATCAAGGCGGTTTCCCATATTACGGGCGGCGGATTCTTTGAAAATATTCCGCGTATGCTCAAGCCCGGTATAACGGCTAAAATCGAACAGGCCTCCCTGCCGAAGCTGCCGGTTTTTTCTATGATGCAGAGGCAGGGAAATATTCCGGAGCGGGAAATGTACAACACTTTTAACATGGGAATCGGTATGTGCATGGTTGTTTCTAAAGAACAGGCCGATACCGCGGTTGCCGAACTCAATTCCATGGGCGAGCACGCCTATGTGATTGGAAGACTGGTTTCCGGCGGGGAAGGTGTCACCCTATGCTGAACATCGCTGTTCTGGTTTCCGGCGGCGGAACAAATCTGCAGGCGTTGATTGACGCCCGGAACCGGTCAGGGCTCAACGGCGGAAAGCTGGCGCTTGTCCTAGCCGGCAGGGCAGACGCTTTTGCTCTGCAGCGCGCGGAAAAGGCGGGGATTCCTACGGAAATTTTACTCCGAAAGAGTTTTGCTGCGCAGGTGGATTACGACCGTTCTCTTTTGGAAATCCTGGACCGGTACGAAATCGATCTGGTCGTCCTTGCGGGCTTTATGACTATTATCGGCGAAAAGGTTGTCCGGCACTATGAAAACAGAATCATCAATGTCCATCCGGCTTTGATTCCTTCTTTCTGCGGAGAAGGCTTCTATGGGCTGAAAGTCCATGAGGCGGCTCTTGCAAAGGGAGTTAAGGTAACGGGGGCGACCGTGCATTTTGTCAACGAGGTCTGCGACGGCGGACCGATTATTCTGCAAAAGGCGGTGGAGGTTCTGCCGGGCGATACGCCGGAAACCCTTCAGCGCAGAGTGATGGAGCAGGCGGAATGGAAGCTGCTGCCCAAAGCGGTTTCGCTGTTCTGCGAAGGCAGAATAGAAGTTGCTGACGGAAAAACCGTCATTAAGGAGGACTGAATATGGAAATACAGAAGATCAAAAGCAATCTGTCGTCCAATGCGTATCCGGGGCGCGGGATCATTCTTGGCAGGAGCGAGGACGGCCAAAACGCCGTAATCGCCTATTTTATTATGGGGCGCAGTGAAAACAGCCGTAACCGCGTCTTTGTGGAGGACGGCGAGGGGATTCGCACACAGGCGTTCGACCCGGACAAGCTGAGTGACCCTTCGTTGATTATCTATTCGCCGGTTAGAGTTTTCGGCGGGACCACCATTGTCACAAACGGAGATCAGACCGATACAATCTACGATTTTTTAGAGGCGGGACAAACCTTTGAGTCCGCTCTGCGTACGCGTACTTTTGAACCGGACGGGCCGAATTTTACGCCCCGTGTTTCCGGTGTCGTGGAAGCGGACGGAAGCTACCGGCTGTCCATCCTGAAAAGCGCAAACGGCAATCCGGCCTCTGTGCAGCGCTTTTTCTATGAATATTCCTCACCGGTCGGCGGGGAAGGGCATTTTATCCATACTTATCAGGGAGACGGCAATCCGCTTCCTTCCTTTGAGGGCGAGCCGACACTGGTCGGCATTTCCGGTGAGATTGACCATTTTACGCAAAAGCTCTGGGAAAACCTGTCTGAAGAAAATAAGGTTTCTCTGTTTACCCGTTTTATCAACCTGAAAACCGGACTGACGGAAACCAGAATCATCAATAAAAACCACGATTAAAAGGAGGACGCTGTAATGTCAAATGAGCTACCTTTAAAATACGGCTGCAATCCGAATCAGAAGCCGTCGCGCATTTTCATGCAGGACGGAAGCGAGCTTCCGATCGAAGTGCTGAACGGAAAACCGGGCTACATCAATTTTCTGGATGCCTTCAACAGCTGGCAGCTGGTCAAAGAGCTGAAAGCAGCCGTGGGACTTCCCGCCGCCGCCTCTTTTAAGCATGTCAGCCCCGCGGGCGCCGCGGTCGCACGCGAGCTTCCCGACACGCTGAAAAGGATTTATTTTGTTGACGACCTTACGCTTTCCCCGCTTGCCAGCGCATACGCCATGGCCAGGGGAGCGGACAGAATGTCTTCCTACGGCGACTGGATCGCCCTGTCCGACATCTGCGATAAGGAAACGGCGACCTTGATCGCGCGCGAGGTTTCGGACGGAATCATTGCTCCGGGCTATACGGAGGAAGCGCTTGCTATTTTGAAATCCAAGCGCAAGGGCGGCTACAACATTGTCTCGATTCAGCCGGACTACAGGCCCGCTCCCGTCGAGCATAAGGACGTTTTCGGCATTACGTTTGAGCAGGGCAGAAATGAAATCCTGATCAATAACGACATTCTTTCCAATGTCATAACGGAGAATCGGAAAATTTCCGAAAGCGCGAAGCGCGATTTGCTGATTTCCCTGATCACCCTGAAATACACGCAGTCCAACTCCGTTTGCTACGTGAAAGGCGGGCAAGTGATCGGTGTCGGCGCGGGGCAGCAGTCCCGCATCCACTGTACCCGTCTGGCGGGAAATAAAGCGGACATCTGGTATTTGCGTCAGCACCCGAAGGTGCTTGGGCTAAAATTTAAGGAAGGAATCCGCCGCCCCGACCGCGACAATACCATTGACGTGTATATTTCCGACGATTACAGGGACGTTCTGGCGGACGGAATCTGGGAGAATTTCTTTGCGCAGAAACCGGAACCGCTTACCCGCGAGGAAAAACGCGCCTGGCTGGATACGTTAACGGATGTCGCGTTAGGTTCGGATGCCTTTTTTCCGTTTGGGGACAATATTGAGCGCGCTCACAAAAGCGGCGTGAAATATATCGCGCAGCCGGGCGGTTCTATCCGCGACGACAATGTCATTGATACCTGCAACAAATACGGAATTGCCATGGCCTTTACCGGCATGAGGCTGTTCCACCATTAATAAGACGTAGGAGCGGATAATATGAAGATACTGGTCATCGGCGGGGGAGGCCGCGAGCATACCATTGTGCGTAAAATCAAGGAAAGTCCAAAGGTGGAAAAAGTCTATTGCGCTCCCGGAAACGGCGGAATTTCACGGGACGCCGAGTGTGTGGATATCCCGGTAACGGATATTGACGGCGTGGTCCGCTTTGCAAAGGAGAACCGGGTCGATCTGGTTTTTGTCGCTCCCGACGACCCGCTTGCCGCCGGGATGGTGGATGCGCTGGAATTGGCGGGAATCCGTGCGTTTGGCCCTCGCGCCAACGCGGCTGTGATTGAAAGCAGCAAGGTGTTCTCCAAGGATTTAATGAAAAAATATCATATTCCCACCGCGGGATATGAGGTCTTTGACGACCCGCGTGCCGCGATGGAATATATCCGGACAAATCATCAATATCCCATCGTTGTCAAGGCGGACGGCCTTGCTCTGGGAAAGGGCGTGATCATAGCCGCCGATGAACGCGAGGCGCACGACGCGATAAAAACCATCATGGAGGATAAGGTGTTCGGCGCCTCCGGCAACCGGGTGGTGGTAGAAGAATTTATCACAGGACCGGAAGTTTCGGTTCTGGCGTTCACAGACGGAAAATGCCTGAAACCGATGGTTTCCTCCAAAGACCACAAGCGGGCGCTGGACGGGGACAAGGGACTGAATACCGGCGGAATGGGAACAATCAGCCCGAACCCGTACTACTCCGAAGAAATGGCGGAGCTGTGCATGAAGACCATCTTCCTGCCGACCGTAGAGGCGATGAACCGGGAAGGCAGAATGTTCAAGGGATGCCTGTATTTCGGCCTGATGCTGACGAAGGACGGGCCGAAAGTGATTGAGTATAATTCCCGTTTCGGCGATCCGGAAACACAGGTAGTCCTGCCCCGGCTAAAGACCGATTTCGTAGAGATTCTGGAGGCGGTTGTCGATGAACGGCTGGACTCCCAGCCAATCGAATGGAGTCAGGAAGCCTGTGCCTGTGTTGTGATGGCCTCGGGCGGATATCCCGGAGGCTATGCCAAAGGGCTCGAAATTTCCGGACTTGACAATTACGGACAGGTGGAGGGCGCCACCGTTTACCACGCGGGAACACTGTACCGGGACCATCGATTCTACACCAACGGCGGCCGTGTGCTGGGAGTTACCGCGTTGGGCGGCACTTTGGACGAGGCGCTTGAAAAGGTTTATGCCTGCGTTGGCAAAATCCGGTTTGAGGGCGCTCATTACCGGCGGGATATCGGGAAATAGGCACAAAAACGGCGATACGGAATTTTCCGTATCGCCTTTCTTTATATGATTCTATTCTGCAAGCGCCCTGGTCAGCCAGGCATCCGCAATATCCATTGCAAGGTAAAGCCCGGTTTTTTCACTGGATTTTACAATCTGCTTGCGTGAACGGATATTTTGATCCGTATACATCAGCTGTATGGTGACCCGGTCCGCAACATCAAGATCCTTAACCTTTTTTTTGCTCTTTATTTCAAGCTTTACAACATATTTATCCTGCATGCTTCCGTAATAAATCACATCACCACAGCGCACCAACGGCTTGCCCTTGTAGGTAGGGAACTGAGGTTTGCTTTCGTCTACATCATTCATTCGTGTGTCGTCCTCCTTCTGTTCAATTCATAAGTGCTCCTGTAACAGTGCGTGATTTACTCACCCAAATAAGATTTCAACAATACCTGCAGCAACTCGTCGCGGTCGATTCTGCGAATCAAGCTGCGGGCATTATTGTGTGTAGTGATATAAGTCGGATCCTCGGAAAGAATGTAGCCGACAATCTGGCTGATGGGATTGTATCCCTTTTCCTTCAAAGCATCATACACCAGGGTGAGTGTTTTTTTAATATCCTCTTCACGGTCGGTGCCGAGCGAAAAGGTCATCGTTTTATCAAGCATGGAAACACCTCCGATACTGACATCATACAACATACATACAATAATTTCAAGAACTAATTTGTAAACAGAAGCTTATGAACGTAAAATAGCGCCGGCCTTTTCAAGCTCTTTCATGATTTTTTTCATCGTTCCGGCAATGCGCTCGTCCGTCAGCGTGCTGTCTGCAGAACGCAGGGTAACGCTGAACGCGACGCTCTTCTTGCTGGAATCGATTTGTTCACCCTTATAAACGTCAAAGAGTTTGATCTTTTCCAGCAAATTTCCGGCGCCGCGGATAATGGCTTTCTCAAGCGCCAGCACGGGAGTGCCGTCGTCGCAGAGAAGAGCGAGGTCGCGGGTTACGGCGGGGAACTTTGGAAGGGGAGTGTACGTTTTTTCGGACTTCGCATGCTCATACATTTTGTCTGCATCCAGCGAAAAGCAGTAAACTCTGTCACCGATGCCGTAATTTTCGGCGACCTTCGGATGAATTTCCCCGATCACGCCCAAGCGTTCTCCGTCAATACTCAGTACGGCGCAGCGACCTGGATGATAGCTGGGCTCTTCGGAAGAAGCCTCGATTTCCCAGTCGTATACGCAAAGCTTTTCCAAAATCTGCTCTGCCATTCCTTTTGCCGTAAAGTAATCTGCGTGATTGCCGTACATTCCAACAATCAGATTGGTTTTTTCAATCGGCAGTTTGTCCTCCGAAGTCGGAATATACTCGCTGGCAAGCTCAAACAGGCACGCGTCCGCATTTCTGTTGTTATAGTTACGTGAAAGAACATCCAGCATAGAGGGAAGTGCTGTGGTACGCATGATGCTGGTATCCTCGCCAAGCGGATTGGAAATCGTGATGGACTTGCGCAGCGGCGAGTTGGCCGGCATGAAGATTTTATCGTAGTATTTTGGGCTGATGAACGAATACGTCATGATCTCGCTGGCGCCCAATGCGAGCATGGTGTCGTTGATGGTGCGCTCAAATTTTTGCCTTGCGGAATATTTCCCCTGCGCGCCGCCGCCCAACGCGGTGCCCGGAATCTTATTGTAACCGTAAAATCTTGCGATTTCTTCGGCAATGTCGGCTTTATGCTGCAGATCGGGGCGGAAGGTCGGTACCAGAATATCGTCGCCGTCGAATTCGCATTCCAGTTTGCTTAAAATCATCTTCATTTCGTCTGCGGTCAGCTGAATGTCAAGGAAACGGTTGATCCAGTCCGCGTCCAGATGGATTCTGGTACGTTCGTCGGAGGAATGGTCGTCAACAATTCTGTCGTCAAGTACGTCGCCGGCGTCCAGCAGTTCCACCAGTTCACAGGCGCGCTCCAGCGCGGGAAGGCAGTTGTTGGGGTCCAGCCCCTTTTCATAGCGGGAGGATGCGTCGGTTCTCATTCCCTGATCTCTGGCGGTCGTGCGCACGGAAGCGCCGTTGAAGCATGCCGACTCAAACACAATCGTGGTGGTATCGTCGACGATTCCGCTGTATTCGCCGCCCATCACTCCGGCAATGGCAATCGGCTTGCGGGCGTCCGCAATCACCAGATTCTTCGCGGTCAGCTTATGGTCGACGCCGTCCAGAGTAGTGATGGTTTCCCCGTCCTGCGCCTGTCTCTTATACACATCTCCGAGCCCACGAGACATGCGCAGATC